>NZ_JBTYZO010000029.1:46457-75628 GCF_057808495.1 Hymenobacter sp. M1-2 | reverse complement strand
TACTGTGGGCCAACATTCGTCGTATTCTCAAATTCTGCTAACTCAAACAGCTTCTTAGAGTTGGTTGTCAGCTGGTAGTTGATGGTTGTTAGTGCTTCGTGCGTAATTGTTGGTGCGTAGTTGGTTGATGTCGTTCAGCACGGCCAGCTGTGGCGTGGGCTTTAGCCCGCTGCCCCTCATCTGCCCCAGAATACTTAGAAGCACCACAAAATCTTTTTCTACTTCCTATATCCAATGACTATCAACCAACAACTACCAACTGATAACTAAGCAAATACCATCAACCAACAATCAAACAAGCACTAACAACTAACAACCAGCAACTAAAGACTATATTCGGTATCCGTATACCGCCGTTACCCGCTCTGCCCATGCGTTTGCTCCGCGACTTGAAGCTCGATGAAGTATTCGTCCTCGACATCGAAACCGTGCCTTGCGTGGGCCAGCACGACGACCTGCACGACATGCTCAAGGAGCTGTGGGAGCACAAATGCCACGCCCTGCGCCGCGAAAAAGGCTGGATTTCGCACCACGACCATATTGCGCCCCTGCCCGATACCTTGCACGCGGCGGCGTTGTTTGAGCAGGCGGGTATTTACGCCGAGTTTGGGCGGGTGGTCTGCATTTCGGTGGGACGGTTTCGGCACACGCCCACCGGCGAGCTGCGCTTCAGCGTGAAATCCTTCTATGGGCACGATGAGAAGCAACTGCTGCGCGAGTTCAGCGAGGTCATCAGCCACCGGCCGCACTTCCGCCTGTGCGGACACAACGCCAAGGAATTCGACTTGCCGTACATCTCGCGCCGTATGCTCATCAACGGCCTCGAACTACCGCCTCACTTGGATACAGCCGGCAAGAAGCCTTGGGAAATTCCTCACCTCGACACGATGGAGCTGTGGAAGTTTGGCGACCGAAAGTCGTTCACGTCGTTGTCGTTGCTGGCGGCCATGTTCGGCATTCCTACTCCCAAAGACGACATCCAGGGCAAGGACGTGGCCAGGGTGTACTACGAGGAAAACGACCTGCCGCGCATTGCCCGCTACTGCCAGAAGGACATCATCACCACGGCCCGCTTGCTGCTCAAGTTCCGCGGCGACGAGCCCTTCGGCGACGAAGCCGTGCAGTACGCCGACGAAGCCACCGTAATGATGCGCCGCGCCTAACATAATCGGCAGATAATCAAAATAAGTGCTGGAGTAGCCGCGTAGCGGCTGAAGGATTGTAGTCTGTGGTCGGTTCGGGGGCGCGCCGCGTAGCGGTGCCAGAGGCACTGGCTTATCTGACATTGGTACGCGGCGCGAGGTCGTTTCAGCATGGTTTTCTACAAACCTGAAGCCGCTACGCGGCCATTTGGGTTGAGCAACGCCAGCCTAAAGCAGTTTCGCGGTTGGTGACACATCGTGGCCGGGACGCCTCCTTCCCGGCCACCTTTCCTTGAAGAGAGGAAGCACCAGTCCTGCGCTTGCGTCAGGCTCCCCTCTCCTTGAGGAGAGGGGCCGGGGGTGAGGTCCCGCGGGGCCGGGCCGTGTACACCAACCGCGAAACCGCTTTAAGCAGCACGAAGTCTCCTGCGCAAAAGGAAGGACATACGCGCCGCTCAACCTCGCCATTAATCTGGTTTTTTCGATCAGGATAGCATGATTTAAGGCAATTGGGTGAAATATTACTTTTACGATATGCTCTTCGGAAAACGTTGTTTTTAAGCACTCAAAGCCGTTTTTGCTAGTTTTTATACTCTTTACGGAGCCATTAGGGGCTTCTGCGATATCGTTAGCTGGCTTTGTGGGATGGTGAGTAGGATTTTGAGAATTGGTACTAGGATTTTGGAAAGTCACAAGAGCTTCCGCGCAATTGTGAGATGCTTCCGCGAAGCCGTGAGTTGGCTTCGCGAGACTGTGAGATGCCTCTGCACGACTGCAAGTAGGATTTGTTCTGGGCGAAAATGCCTCCGCGAAGCCGTTAGTTGCCTTCGCGAAGGCGTTAGCTTCCTTCGCAGAACCGCTAGCTTCCTTTGCGAAGCCGTTAGTTCGCGTTGCGGCGGATGAAGAAGGCGGTAGTGCTTCTGCGGTTCCCAATTTCTCTCTGCGAGTGGGCCAGGCGTAGCACCCTTCTCGACTAATGGCCAGGTGGCCCGCACACAACACAACACAACAGTACGGAACGGAGTAAGCACAGTACTAGCGCATGGGCGTCCTACGGCCCGCGTTGCTCGTACTTCTCCTTTTCACTCAGTCGCGGCCCGCGGCTGCTACCCGTGTAGTAATGGCTCCTCAGTTTCTGTTTGCTACTGGCATCGAAAACAGCAATCCTACCATTCAGGGCGGCAAAGTGCGCGTGGATGAGCTGGCGAAGTGCCGCCACTATGATTTCTGGCAGAAGGACTTTGAGCTGGTGCAGGAGCTTGGTATTTGCTTTCTGCGCTACGGTCCGCCCATCCATACCACCTGGCTCGGACCCGGCCGCTACGACTGGAGTTTCGCCGACCTCACGTTTGCCGACCTGCGCCGCCGCGACATCATGCCCATCGTGGACTTGTGCCACTTCGGGGTGCCCGACTGGCTAGGGAATTTCCAGAATCCCGATTTCCCGGTGTTGTTTGCTCAGTACGCCCGCGCCTTCGCGGCGCGCTTTCCGTGGGTGCAGCTTTATACGCCAGTGAATGAAATGTTTATCTGCGCCACCTTTTCGGCCATGTACGGTTGGTGGAACGAGCAGCTGCAATCGGATAGGGCCTTCGTAACGGCGCTCAAATACATCGTGAAGGCCAACATCCTGGCTATGCAGGCCATTGTGGAAGTTCGGCCCGATGCGCTGTTTGTGCAGAGCGAGTCGTCGGAGTATTTCCACGCGGAAAATCCGGCTGCTATTAAGCCCGCCGAGCTGATGAACGCCAAGCGGTTTTTGTCGTTGGACCTCAACTACGGCCGGCGCGTGGATTCGGAGATGTACGAGTACTTGCTCGACAATGGCATGAGCCGCGAGGAGTATCATTTCTTCCTCGGCCACAAGCTCAAGCACCAGTGCATCATGGGCAACGACTACTACAAAACCAACGAGCACCGCGTGAAGGCCGATGGCAGCACTTGCGCCTCGGGCGAAATCTTTGGCTACCACGTCATCACGCGCCAGTACCACGACCGGTACCGGCTGCCCGTGATGCACACCGAAACCAACCTCAACCAAGGCCCCAACGGCGACGAGGCCGTAAACTGGCTGTGGAAGGAGTGGGCCAACGTGCTGCGCGTCCGCAACGATGGCGTGCCCATCGTCGGCTTCACCTGGTACTCCCTCACCGACCAAGTGGATTGGGATTCCGCTTTGCGCGAAGACAACGGCAACGTGAACCCGCTCGGCCTCTACGACCTGGACCGCAACATCCGGCCTGTGGGCGAGGCCTACAAACAGCTCATCCACGACTGGCGGCAAGTGCTGCCCGCCCAGAGCGTGTGCTTGCAAGTGCCCATCGTAATGCCCAGCCAAAGCGACGAATCCTGGGCCCAGAAGCAACGGCAGGAAGCCCGCCAGACGCGCCGCGACCTTTCCACGGCCGGGGCCAATACTGCTTCCATCGAATCTTGAAGCAGCGCCGTAGCGCGAAGCTCCAGCTTCGCGCATCGTTGAACGACAATCGTTGCTACGGTATGGTGCCGCTTGTTCAACATCAGCAACGATGCGCGAAGCCGGAGCTTCGCGCTACCGTGCCCAGCTGGTGTGGAACGGATTTCCGCTCTACTGCCTGCCCTAAACCTTCTTGCCTAACCACTTTATCATGAGATTTAAGGACCGCGTAGTACTCATCACCGGCGGCGCCAGCGGCATTGGCCTGGCAGCGGCCAAACGCTTTGCTGCCGAAGGCGCCCGCTTGGTTCTGGCTGACCACAACGAAGAAAATCTAACCAAGGCCGCGCCGCAAGTGCAGGCAGCCGGCGCCCCTGACGTGTGGACCAGCGTCTGCGACGTGTCGGAAGAAACCCAGGTAGAAGCCACCGTAGCCGGCACGCTGGCCCGTTTCGGCCGGCTTGATGTTATCGTGAATAATGCGGGCCTGATGCAGTTCAAGCCGCTGGAAGAGCTGACCGGCGACGATTGGCGGCGCGTGCTGGGGGTTGATTTGCTGGGCGCGTTTTATTTCATCAAGCAGGCTTTTCTGCACATGAAACCCGGTGGTGCCATCGTCAACGTGTCGAGCATTCACGCCATCGAAACCAGCCCGTTGGTAGGAACTTACGCAGCGGCCAAGGCGGCCGTCAACTCGCTTACGCGCACGGCGGCGCTGGAAGGCAAGGCCAAAGGTATCCGGGTGAATGCCGTGCTGCCGGGCGCCATTGACACGCCCATGCTCTGGGAAAACCCCAACGTGAAAAGCGGCGCGGAAAAAATAGACCCCGCCGATGTAGGCCGGCCCGAAGACATAGCCGCCACCATCGCCTACCTAGCCTCCGACGACGCCGCTTTCGTGCAAGGCGCCGAAATCCGCGTAGACGGCGGCCGCTTGGACCGGCTGTAAGGGCGCGGAATGCTGTTAGGTTGACTAAGAAATACTGGGTGATTTGTTGCGCGGCCGGCTTCAAACGGAAATCGCTCAGCCACATAAAGACGAGTTTGGTAGGCGCTGATGCAAAAGGAGCCGTATGAGGAGCAAACGCTATCTAGATTCACCCCAACTACTTCCCATGAAAACGCACTTCCTTCTCGCCGCCGCGTTGCTCGCTGCCACCGTAACGGCCCAGGCTCAAATAACGCCCACCTCACCGGAACGCCGCGGCTCCCAAAACCAAACCACGGTACCCGCCGCCCCACCATCAAACCCTGGCACTCTCGACCAACGCACGCCCACGACTGCCAACCCCACCCAAACCGGCCCCGGCTCCACCCTCGAACAACCCATTCAGCGCCCCGCGCCCACCATCGAGGGCCGCGTGATGGAACGCAACGGAACGGTCAAGCCCACCAACCCCATCCTCCCCACCGATACGCGCCCCGCGCCTAGAACCACTACTACGCCAGCTCCAGCGTCAACTCCAGCTCCTTCTTCGTCTCAGTATTAGCTTACCGCGGCTACTGCCAGCAACAAAAAGCCCGCTCTAGACAGGAGCGGGCTTTTCGTTTAATGGTCAATGTCATAGCACTTGCTTAGGTTAAATGGCTATGCGAAAACCAACCTTATGCAATGATCAGAAGAGAAATCTCGCTTCTCCTATCTCAGTTCTAAGCTCTCTCTACTCAAGCGGCAGTGAGTTTCGCGCCGAGCTGGAGTAGCAGGTCCCCGAGGTTGCGCAGGCCGGCTTTCAGCTCTTCGTCGGCGTGCACGGCGGCTTGGTTGGTTTGGGAACCCAACATGCTCAATGAGTTGCCAATGGCTTCGGGGTTGAGGACGCCGCTAGTGAGCAAGGATTGTAGGTTGCCGATTTCGCGGCCTACGTCTTGCAAAGCCGGGTCGCCGCTTTGTAGGAGCTTCTGCTGCCAGGTTTCGGTGTTGTCCATGGCGCCACTGATTGGAATGGTGGTGAGGCCGCTTTGCAGAGCGTGAATCGTGGCGTTGAGCAGGTCGTTGATCATAATGGGGGAGAGGGTTACGAGTGAGTAAGGGAAACCGCCGAGCTAGCCGCTAGGTTAATGACCCGCTGTGGCTTCTGAGGCAGCCGGGCCGGCGGCTTTGGTGGTGCGGGCTTTCCGGGGTTTGGGCGGGGCGGCCTCGCCGGGCGCCGGAAACACGGGCGGCACATAGTCAGCCGGAGCGGCGGGCACCAAGGACAGGTCGCGCAAGATGCCGCAGGCCCGGTGGGCGCTAGCTTCCTTGTCTTTTATTTCCAGCATGATGTCCACGTCCAGCCCTTGCAGTTCCCGCAGAAACCCCCGGAACAAGTCCTCTTCAATGGAGCTGACGTGCTTGCCCCGCCGCTCGCCCGGCGACTGAGAGCTGTAATCCATCATCAGCACCCCGTCGCGGACCGGATGCCAAGTGGCCGCCGCCATGCGCAACGCTTCGGCCATGGGTTCGCCGTGGTTGAGGCACTCGTGGTGGAAGTTGTCGAACAGGATGGGCGTACCGGTGGCCGCGTGCAGCCGCAGACAATCCTGGAGGCTAAAGAGCCGGTCGTCGTTTTCGACCACCAGCCGCACCCGCACTTCGGCTGGCAGCGTGTGAAACGTGGCAATAAACCGCTCAATGGCCACATCCCGGTCGCCATAGAGGCCGCCCAGGTGAATTTGGAGCTTGGCGGTGCTATCGAGGCCCATCAAGTCCAGCATCGTGCCCTGGTATACCAACTCCGCAATGCTGCGCTGCACGATGTCGGGGTTGGGCGAATTGAGCACCACGAACTGGTCGGGGTGCAGCGAAATCCGCATGTCGTGCGCCTTGATGTAGTCGCCAATAGCCCGGAACTCCGCCGCGAAGCGCGTTTGCCAGGGGTACGTGTTGATGGGGTGGGAGCCAAACGGCACGATGTCGGAGCTGACGCGGAAGAACAGCAGGCCGTGCGCCACGTTGTATTCCAGAATGCGCTGCAAACAGGCCAGATTAGCCGCCACCGTCTGCTCCAGCCGCTCCTCCGAGTAAGAAGCCAGCCGGAACGTCGCCGACGAAGTACAGTCGAGCGACTGATTGATGCAAGGATACCCAATTTTCATCTTCAGGCTTACGGGCTAGCGCCGCGGTGGGTTGGTAAGCACAAGCTGTGCTGTCATTGCGAGGCGCAGCCGCGGCAATCCTTCCTCTCACAGCACAAAGCCTCCTGAAGCGCTAAACCCTTCGTTAGATTAGCACACTAATGCCAGGAGCTTGGTCTTACAAGTGACGTTTTCGGCTTTGAGAGGAAGGATTGCCGCGGCTGCGCCTCGCAATGACAGCACAGAATAGCGCTATGGCTCGTACCCCCGGTTGTCCTTGAAGTTCTTGTTGTACTTCTGCCGCGCCTTCCGCGCTTTTTCGGCGGCTTCGGCGGCTTGAATCTCCTCCATCTTCCGCCGCTCTTTGCCAGCGCGCGAGAACTGGTCATAAATTAAGCTAACGGGGCTTTCCAGCGTGGGAGCCACGGGCCGGGGCGCAATGCTGTCGACGGGGAAAAGGGGACGGGGAGCGGGCGGACGTTTCACGGCGCTGGTTGGCGCGGTGCTAGGCCGCTTGATGTTGCGTAGCGCCCGGTTGATGGTGGCGCGGTCGGGGCGGCCTTCGGTCACGCGCACCTCGCCGAGCCGGATACTGTCGCGCATCATAGCTACCTGAATAACCAGCTGCGAGAGGCCCGTACCGCCCAGGGGCACCCGGCGTGTTTTGAAGCCCACCGCCCGAAATACCAGCGTGTCTTGGTTGCCTACGTCAATGCGAAAGTCGCCTTCCTCGTTGGCTACGGTGCCGCGCCCACTGCCCTGCACAAATACGGCCGCCCCGCCAATGGAGCGCCCCGTACCCGCCTCTGATACCGAGCCCGACACGCGTACGGACGGGTTCTGGGCGTTGGCTCCAAACGGGCAGAGCATCAGCAGCAAACCGGCCACGTACCAGCCAGCGCAACGAGGAAACCGAGTAAAACGCAGGAGTGCGTTGAAAAGGAAATCAGGAAAAATCATCAACCAGGAGTAACGCCAGCGGCAGGCAAGGTAGCCAACAACAGAGCCAGAAAAAGCTCGCACCGTTGCAGGTACGAGCTTTCCCTTGAAAAAGCGAGTTCTGAATCGACAAACGCTCAATTTGTACCGACCGGCTGCGGTGCAGGCTCCAACACGCCGCCAAGGAGTCGGCTCCAAGTAACGGCCGTTGGTGTATGCTGTAAGAAGTCAGCTCACCTGAAGCGAGGCTGACTTCTTACTTCTCCGTTCTAAGCTCGCACTACCTAAGCTCGGCGCAACTCGAATACGGTGATTTCGGGCAGGAACCCGACGCGGCCGGGGTAGCCGATATAGCCCAGACCGGTGTTTACGTACAAATACTGCTGACCCTGCTGGTAGAGGCCAGCCCACTGCTTGTACACGTATTGCACCGGGCTCCACTTGAAGAAGGGCAGGTTGACGCCGAACTGCATGCCGTGGGTGTGGCCCGAGAGCGTGAGGTCTACGTCCGGAAACTCCGGCCGTACTTGCGCATCCCAGTGCGAAGGGTCGTGGGAGAGCAGGATCTTGAAGGGGGCGTTTGGGTCGGCGGCGGCGTGGGCTTTGGCTAGGTTGCCGTACTTGGGAAAACGCATGGCCGCGCCCCAGTTCTGAATACCAAGAATGCTAATCTTCTCGCCGTTGCGCTCAATAGTGCGGGCTTCATCGAGCATCAAGTTCCATCCAATTTTGGCGTGATTTTGCTTGAGCCGTGCCAGGTTGGCCGCTTTAGCCGCCGCGCCGCCCTGCTCGGTCCAGTCGACGTAGTCGGCGTAGTCGTGGTTGCCGAGGATGGACAACTTGGGCAGCTTTGACTGAATCTGGGCCAGCGTCTCGATGTGGTCTTCTACCTCAGTGGCGATGTTGTTTACTAGGTCGCCGGTCATCACCACGAGGTCCACATTTTGCTGATTGATGAGGGCTACGGCGCGTTGCAGCGGCTCTTTGGAGGCGAAGCTACCGGTGTGCAAATCGGAAATCTGCAAGAGCGTAAAGCCGTCGAACGAAGCGGGTAGATTGGGAAAGCGCAGCGTTACGCGTTTCACCCGGTAGTCGGTAGCGCCTTTCACCATACCCCAAATAAGGGCCACGAACGGCACGGCCGCTGCTAGCAGGGCCGCTTTGCTCAGGAACTCGCTGCGCGTGATGGCCGTGCCTGGCGTGCCGGCGGGGCGGGAGATGAAGCGTTGCGCAATCCAACGGACACCGCGCACCAGATCCTCCGGAAACAGGAACAGCAAAACTACCAGCTTGGCTACCAGCAACGCCAGCAGGGTAGTGGCCACGTAGGCCTTATATGGTGCGTGGCCCTGCCCGCGGGTGGCCATTGCCCAGATGCCTAGGCCCCAGGTGAGAGCCGTAATAAGCCAGTAGAGGTAGCCAGCCGTTTTACGAGCTACGGGAGTGGCGCTTTGCAACGCCGTTCGGATGGCCTGGAAACCATACCATTCGGCCACCAGAAACAGCAGCAGAAACAAAATACCAGAAAGGGAACGAGACATATCGGGGAAGAAACCACACCGGCCAGAATTGGTTCGTTGGGCCAGCGTATGAGGTCAGACGGGGAAATGGGGTTTTTACTTTACTTTCCGGCATTCTACAAGCGAAGTGCCGTATGCAACCTATTGACAATCTGTCGGGAAATATTCCCGCGCCAACGGCTGCTGAAGCCCCTTACGAGAATCCGTCGTCGTTTGGTATCAAGAGCTGGGCCGAGGAAGACCGGCCGCGGGAGAAGCTCATGCAGAAGGGCCGCGCCGCCCTTTCCGATGCCGAGTTGATGGCTATTCTACTCGGATCAGGCACGGCCAAGCTCTCGGCCGTAGACGTGGCCAAGCTGGTGCTCAACGCCGCTGACAACGACCTCAACACATTAGCCCGCTTCTCGCTCAAGGAGCTGATGCGCCAGAAAGGCATCGGTGAAGCCAAAGCCATTACTATTATAGCCGCGCTGGAGCTAGGTCGCCGCCGCAAAGAATCCGACGCGCCGGCCCGCACCACCATCACCGGCTCGCGCGACATCTACCAACTCATTCGCCCTAACCTGCAAGACCTGCCGCACGAGGAGTTCTGGGTGATTCTCTTGAACCGGGCCAACGTGGTGATGCGCAAAACCAGCATCAGCCGCGGCGGCGTGGCCGGCACCGTCGCCGACCCGAAGCTGATTTTCAAGGAGGCGCTGGAGCAGCTGGCCTCCTCGATTATTCTGGTGCACAACCACCCCAGCGGCAACCGCAGCCCCTCCGCGGCCGACATTGCCCTCACTCGTAAACTCAAGGAAGCCGGCCAATTCCTCGACCTGCCCATCCTCGACCACCTCATCTACACCGACGCCGGCTACTACAGCTTCGCCGACGAAGGCATGCTGTGAAGTGGTTTTTGGTTGTTGGTTTATGGTTTTTGGCTGTAATGCTTGGCCGTTGGGTGTAGCTCTGGTATAAATGGTGGAGCAGCGCGAAGCCATGAATCCAGCCGTATTGAACGACCCCAACAACCAAAAACGAATAACCAAAAACCAGCACAGACTGGTTTCTACCTTTGCGCCATGCGTATCAATCCCAAACTCTTCGCTATTCTCGGGCTGCTGCTGGTGCTGGGCTATTTTCTGCAAGACCTCGTCTTCAACGACGACCAGTACGCCGCCCGCCTGCGCAAGGCTCGCAAAGAGAAGAACGACAGTTTCCGGCGCGTGCAAGGCTCCCCGCTCAGCGAGGCACAGCGCAACACCTTCGACAGCCTGAAATACTACGCTCCCGACAAAGCCTACCGCTTCGATGCCCAACTGGAGAAGTTCACTCAGCGCGACACCGTGGAAATGCCCCTCACCGATGGCAAAGCTGATAAGTACCTTCGCTGGGGCCGCGCCACTTTCAAGCTAAACCAGCAGGATTACAAGCTGACCTTGTTTCTCAAAGCCGACGGCCAGGACTCCACCCTCTTCATTCCCTTCACCGACCGCACGAACGGCCACGCCACCTACGGCGGCGGCCGCTACCTCGACACCGCTCTGCCCAAGCCTAACGAAAAGGAGCTCGTACTGGACTTCAACACCGCCTACAATCCCTTCTGCGCCTACAACGACAGTTACGCCTGCCCCGTCCCCCCACAGGACAACCGCCTGGCCGCGGAAATCAAAGCCGGCGAAAAGGGCTATAAAGAGTAGTCCCTGGCGGCAGACTTAGCCAGCAAAGCTGGCGCGTCTGCCCGCCACGCAGCCCGGCAAGTCTTCAGACTTGCGAAACCAGGCAGTTTAGGTTCACTGTCCAGTCTGAAGACTGGATCGGCTTCCGAGGCTGGCAGTCACGCCGACAGCGTCGGCTCAAGACTGCCGCCAGCAGCCGCCAGCAGCTTGGTAACCTTTCAGCAGCCATTGAAGCCGCCCGCCCGAATCCGTACCTTTGCTGGGTATGCTGGGGCGCCAACGGCCCGGCTGCTGACTATAGCTTACCGACTACCTCATGAAAATTTCCCTCGACTGGCTCCGTACGCTCATTCCTACCGACAAACCCGCCGAGGAAATCGGTAAGCTGCTCACCAGCTCCGGGCTGGAAGTGGAAGGCATTGAGTACCTGGAAAGTATTCCGGGCGGCTTGCGCGGCGTGGTGCTGGGCACGGTGCTCACCTGCCAAAAACACCCCGACGCCGACAAACTCAGCCTCACTACCGTGGACGTGGGCGACAGCACGCCCCGTCAGATCGTGTGCGGCGCTGCCAACGTGCGCGCTGGCTTGAAGGTGGTAGTAGCCCTGGAAGGTGCCACGCTCTACCCCACGCAGGGCGAGCCATTCAAAATCAAGAAGTCCAAGATTCGGGGTGCCGCTTCCGAGGGCATGATTTGCGCCGAAGACGAAATCGGGCTAGGCACCTCGCACGCCGGCATTATGGAGCTGAATACCGACCTGCCCAACGGCACGCCCGCCGCCGATTACTTCGGCCTAGGCTCCGATTCCGTATTCGAAATAGGCCTGACCCCGAACCGCGCCGATGCCGCCTCGCACTACGGCGTGGCCCGCGAGTTGCGCGCCCTGCTGCGCCAGCCCTGCCACCTGCCCGACGTGAGCAAATTCCACGCGCCAAATGAGGATGTGCCTGAATGGCTAGGCAAACAGATTAGTGTTACCATCGAAGACCCCGAAGCCAACCCTCGTTATGCCGGCTTGCTGTTGGAGAACGTGCAGGTGGGCCCGTCGCCGGAGTGGATGCAGCGCCGCTTGCGCAGCATCGGCCTCTCGCCCATCAACAACGTAGTGGACGTCACCAACTTCGTGCTGCACGAGCTAGGCCAGCCCCTGCACGCCTTCGATGCTGACCAGATTACGGGCGGGCGAATCCGCGTGAAGCGGGCCGCGGCGGGGGAGAAATTCATCACGCTCGATGGTACGGAACGCACGCTGAAAGCGGAAGATCTGGTTATTGCCGATGCTAACGGTGCGCCGATGGCGCTGGCGGGCGTGTTCGGCGGCAAGACTTCGGGCGTGACGGACGCTACCACCCGCGTGTTTCTGGAAAGCGCGTACTTCCAGCCCGCCGCCGTGCGCAAAACCGGCCAAACCCACCAACTCAAAACCGACGCCTCCTTCCGCTTCGAGCGGGGCACCGACCCGCACATGGTGCCCGTGGCCCTAAAACGAGCGGCGCTGCTGCTCCAGGAAGTAGCCGGCGCCACCGTGGCCGCGCCCATCGTGGATGAATATCCTACGCCCATCGGTCACGCCACCGTGCGCCTGCGCCTGCCGCGCGTGGAAAAGCTGGTAGGCCAGTTCATCGCGCCGGAGCGCATCCGTCAGATTCTTACCGACCTCGACATTCTGATTGCCGAGGAAATAGAAGACCAACACCCAACCTGGATACTGTCGGTACCGCCGCACAAGGTGGACGTGACCCGCGAGGCCGACGTGATTGAGGAAATTCTGCGCATCTACGGCTACAACCACGTGGCGCTACGTCCGCACAATTCGGCCTCGTTCTTGGCCCGCTTCCCGAATCCCGACCCCGAAATCATTCGGCAGAACACGGCCCGCTTACTCAGCGGCCAGGGCTTCTCCGAAATCATCACCAACTCCATTACCAACTCCCTCTACTTTGAGAAGGAAGGGGGGAAGGATGAGACGTTGGTGCGCCTGCTCAACTTCAACAGTGCCGAGCTGAACGTGCTGCGCCCCGCTATGCTGCACAGCGGCCTGGAGGTGGTGCGCTACAACGTGAATCGCCGTCAGCGCGACCTGAAGCTCTACGAGTTCGGCAAAACCTACCACCGTCGCGCCGACGGTCAGTACGACGAAAAAAACAAGCTCGTGCTCTACCTCACCGGCAACACCACCGCCGAAACCTGGCAGCAGAAGTCGGAGAAAAGCACCTATCACCAGCTAGCCGGCGCGGTGCAGCAAGTGCTGGCCGCGTTGGGCTTCCCAGCGCCCAACTCACAGCCGGTGCAGCACCCGTACCTGGCTGGCGGCCTCACGCTATTGGCCCAGAACCAGCCGGTGGCGCAACTCGGGGCCGTGTCGGGGGCTATTCTAAAGCGAATGGATGTGAGTCAGCCGGTGTGGTACGCCGAGCTGGACTGGGATTGGCTGATGCGTAAGTACAAGAATAGCCTTATGGCCCGCGAGTTGCCCAAGTTCCCGGAAGTGCGCCGCGACTTGTCACTAGTAGTGAATAAAACCGTGACCTTCGACCAGCTTCAGCAGATTGCCCGCCGCACCGAGAAAAAGCTGCTTCAGCAGGTAAACGTGTTCGACGTGTACGAAGGCCCCAATCTGGGCGCCGACAAGAAGTCCTACTCCGTCAGCTTCCTGCTCCAAGACGCCACCCAAACCCTAACCGACCAGGCCATCGATTCGGTGATGCAGCGGCTGATTCAGCAGTTCGAGCAGCAGGCCGGCGCCTTGATTCGGAAGTAAATTGGTTTTTGGTCGGTGGTTTTTGGTTATTGGTAACTAGTTTTCCTGCAAACCGCACAAACAGAGGTTAACATAGTACGCATCTTATTAAGAAGCTTACCAAAGCTAGCCAACAACCAAAAACCACCAACCAAAAACCAAAAAATGGCTTCCTCCCAGCAGCTTGCCCAACTCGACCGCCTGGAGCGGCAGGTAACCACCTTAGTGGCTGCCTATCAGCAGTTGCGCGAAGAGTTGGCCGATGCCCAGACTACCGTTCAGCAACTGCGCGCCGACGTGCGCGACCGGGAACGGCAGTTGAAGGATTTCCAGAATCAGGAGAATATCACTAAACTTGTCAATACCATAGCCGGCGAGCCGGCCAATGTCAACGAGCTGAAACTGCGCCTCAACGAATACATCCGCGAAATAGATAAGTGCCTTGCCTATTTGAGGGAGTAACTTGACCATCCACCCCACCCACGACGGCTCCCATGAGCGAACTATCCATCAAAATCCGCATTGCCGATCGGGATTACCCGATGCGCGTCAGTCCTCAGGATGAGGAACGTCTGCGCCTGGCCGGCCGCCTGCTAGGCGAGCGGATAAAGGAATTTCGCGAGCAATACGGCATTCAGGACAAGCAAGACCTGCTGGCCATGATTGCGTTGTCCACGATGGCTGACCGCCTGAAAGTCAGTAAGGAAAAAGATGGTACCGACACGGTTCTGACTGAGCGCCTCGCGCGCCTCGATGAACTGCTGTCGGGAGTGGTGCTCGTCTGAAGACGCAGACGGACGCACCCGCGTAGCGGACAGCTCGGAACCCCGACAGCGCAAACGGCGCGGCGGGGTTGTTTGGCATCGGCCTTCTTTTCTGGTTATGGGTTTTAACACCTCTCTTAAAAACCATAGCCCATGTCCACCCCCGTTTATATTGCTCTTGCCGCCGTGCTGGCCCTTGTGGTCGGCATCGTGGTGGGGCGCCTGCTGGCCGGCAAGGCCCGGCAAGACCACGAGGCCGATGCGAAAGCGCGCGCCCAACAACTGCTGGCCGAAGCCGAGCAGCAAGCCACCCGCACCCGCGACGAGCGGATCCAACAGTCGAAAGACAAATTTCGCACCCTCAAGCAAGAGTTTGAGCAGGAGAGCCGCCGCCAGAAGCAGGCCCTTGACCAGGAACTAACCGAGCGCCGCGCTACCGTAGTAGAGCAGGAGCAAAGCATCAAGAAACTTACCGAAACCACCCAACGCCAGCTGGAGCAGATTCAGCGCAAAGAGACTGAGTTAGACGCTACCCGCGAAAGAATTGAAAACCAGGCCCAGCTACAGCGCGAAAAGCTGGAAGCCCAGGAAGAAAAGCGCCGCGCCATCCTCGATAGCCAACTAGCCAAGCTGCAACAGCGCGAGCAGGAAGTGGAAACTGAGCTGGAGCAGCGCAGCCAGGAGCTACGCGAGCAGCAACAGCAAGTGTTGCAGCAGCTCGAATCCATTTCGGGCCTCACCGCCGCCGAAGCCCGCGAGCAGCTAGTGGAGTCGCTTAAGAACGAGGCCCAGATTCAGGCCAGCTCCTACATCAAGGACGTGGTGGCGCAGGCCAAGCTTTCGGCCACCAAGGACGCCAAGAAAGTGGTGCTCGAAACCATTCAGCGCACCGCCGCCGAGCACGCCATCGAGAACTGCGTGTCGGTGTTCAACATCGAGTCCGACGATGTGAAGGGCAAAATCATTGGCCGCGAGGGCCGCAACATTCGGGCCCTGGAAGCCGCCACCGGTGTCGAAATCATCGTGGATGATACGCCCGAGGCCATTATCATTTCCGGTTTCGACCCCGTGCGCCGCGAGGTGGCCCGCCTGAGCCTGCACTTGCTCGTGAAAGACGGCCGAATTCACCCAGCCCGCATCGAGGAAATTGTGGCCAAGACGCGCAAGAACATCGACGAGGAAATCGTGGAAATTGGCGAGAAGACCATCATCGACCTGGGCATCCACGGCTTGCACCCCGAGCTCATCAAAATGGTGGGACGCATGCGCTTTCGCTCTTCCTACGGCCAGAATTTGCTCCAGCACTCGCGCGAAGTAGCCAACCTCTGCGCCACCATGGCCGCCGAGCTAGGCCTGAACGTAAAGCATGCCAAACGCGCTGGTCTGCTCCACGACATTGGTAAAGTAAGCACCGAGGAGCCCGAGCTACCCCACGCCATTCTGGGCATGGAGATGGCCAAGAAATACAAGGAGCACCCCGACGTGGTAAACGCCATTGGTGCCCACCACGACGAAATCGAGATGACGGCCATGATTTCGCCGCTCGTGCAGGCCTGCGACGCCATTTCTGGCTCGCGCCCCGGTGCCCGCCGCGAGATGATGGAGAGCTACATCAAGCGCCTCAAGCAGCTCGAAGAAACCGCCAACTCCTTCAAAGGCGTCAATCAGTGCTTCGCCATTCAGGCCGGCCGTGAGCTGCGCGTGATGGTAGACGCCGAGAACGTAACCGACGAGCGCGCCGCCGAGCTGAGCTACGAGATTTCCCAGAAGATCGAAAAGGAAATGCAGTACCCCGGCCAAATCAAAATCACGGTTATCCGCGAAATGCGCGCCGTGGCTTACGCCAAATAGGCCACTGTAGTTGGAGGTTCAGCATATGCCACCTCAAAAAAAGCCCGCCCAACGAGAGTTGTGGCGGGCTTTTTTGCGTGCAAGCCAGAGTAGTTGATCAGACAGATATGCCACCCGCGCAGCTGCACTGTCTTTGCAACGCTATTGAAAGAACTGATTTAACTTATTTTGTCTATTATTAGAAATATAAATTGATTTATGACGCGATTCCTACTCCTGTGGATGTTGCTCGGTACAACGAGTTGCGCTGTGTATATGCCCATGCAGGGAGCTGCTCCCGATATCCGCGCCCAGCACCAGGCGGAAGTGCGAGCCAGCACCTATTTGAGCCGTTGGGAAGCTTCGGCTGCCTACTCACCCCTGCCGCACGTGCTCGTACGCGGTGCCTTCGGCCGCCGCTCCGACTCCGATGATAGTACGTACTGGCGGGGCCGGCAATACGAAATGGCAGCGGGTACCTATTGGCCTTTGGGCAAGAGTTGGCTGGTTGGTGGTCTGGGAGGCTACGGCCAAGCCCGTAGCCAGGCACGCTATGAAAACGACGGCCAAATAATTTCTTTAGGCCGGGAATATCAGCATCAGTTTAATACGCGGTTCAACAAAGTGTTTGGAGAGGCCTACGTGCTGCATCAAACCGATGACGTTGTTTCGTTTGGGGCTACCTTTCGGGTAACGCAATTACATTTTACCACCCTGACCGATGTGGGAGTTCCGGTGGACCTGCGCTGGGCCACCAGGATTGAGCCTATGCTGTTCATGCGGCTCGGCATGGCGGGGTTAGGTGGACCCACAATCGAAGAGCAACCTTTTCAATTACAACTTTCTTGCGGCGCCTCTTTCTCGCCGGGCTACAATGAGCGGCAGTTTGACCTCAATGGTTCCCGGCGGCAGTTGCAGCGTGGCCGGGGATATGTCACTGTCGGAATCGGAATTTTTCCGCACCGCTTAACTAAGCTTTTGCGCTAATGGTGTGGATTTTGGCTAATCTTTCAAGTAGTGGGCAAAAACAGTCGTTCTGACAAATATGGTCAGCGGTAGATTCTGTGCTACCGTTGCCGCACCAACTCCAGATATTTCGCGTCGCACTGCCCAAACCGCATGTAGTTGTTCATCGAATTGCCGTAATTCTGAAGTAGGAGCATGCTGTCTTGCCATTCAACTTGCACATCCTCCTCCGGCTCGGTGCCTTCCAAACCGACGAAGGTGAAATAGGTGGTGGAATCCTCGCGTGACACCTTCACCTCGCCCCGTATTTTTTCATAGGAGAAGGAGTAGCCGCCGGCCCGCTTCTCCACGGTTATCGATAAGGCGCACACGGCTGTATCCTGCACCGCATACGTTCCGGCATAGGTTGGAACGGTCGTTTTGCTCGGACTAGGCGTTGCTACGGGAGTTGGCTCGGCTGCTTCTGCTGGCACCTCAGCCTCCGCAGGTGCGGTGTCAGCGGGAGTGGAACCGGCGGGCGTTTTTGATTCGCAAGCGGCCAGAACCAGGCAGGTTGCGGCGGTAGTGAGGACGGCGCTTAGTTTCATCTGATGAAGAAAGAGCTGAGGTTGCCCCCGCAACATACGACGAGCTAGGGCATCACCCAACTACCCCGCTGCTGGCCCCGGCGCATAGCCTTCCAGCCACGCGCTAGGCACTCCTTCGTGCTCAAACACCCCCACGTGCCGCAGCCCCGCCTTCGCCAGCACCGCCCTAGACGCCAGGTTCTCCATATCAGCCATAGCATACAGCACCGGCTGCCGCAGCACCTCGAAGCCATACACCACCGAGGCCCGTGCCGCTTCGGTAGCAAAACCCTGGCCCCAGTAGCGGCGGATAAGCCGGTAGCCCACATCATAAAAATCGACGTGGCCGTTGACAGGCTCCCGCATCAGCTTCAGGCCCGCCCAGCCCAGGAACTCGCCCGTTTCTTTCAGCTCCACGGCCCAGCGCCCGATGCCATTATCTGCGTACTGCTGCCGCACGAAGGCAATGATTTCCTGGCTCTGCTTGAGCGTCTGCACGGGCCGGTTGCCCAGATAGCGGTGTACCTCCGGGTCCGAGTCCAACTCAAACATATCCGCCGCATCGGTGGGCAGCAACTCGCGCAACAGCAGGCGCGGGGTTTCGGCGAATAGTTTCATGTGGTATGACCCTACACAAGCTAACGGGACGAAAAAGGTGAAACGTAATAATTTCACCCTGTACTGGTTTATACACGAATATAAAGGGAGCTTATTCGACGTACTTTTCAGAACGGCGCAGTGAAGATGGCTACTAGATAGTGGAGCTTACGCTTAGTACCACGAGTTGCATAGTTCGCTGCCTCCGTGGCTACCCTAGTTAAGAAGCCCCCATTAACCGAGTGTAACATTTTTCGGTCTACTTAGTGCCGGAAATGCCCGTACTTTAACTAAACACATCCTCCTTATGAGCCAGCAGCTAGTATCCATCGACAAAAACGTGATGAGCGGTACCCCGGTCTTCTCTGGTACTCGTGTTCCGGTTAAAAACCTGTTCGACTACCTGGAAACGGGCGAAACGTTGGAATCTTTTCTGGATGATTTTCCCTCCGTGCGGCGCGAACAGGCCGTGGCGCTGCTGGAACGGGCTCAGCAATTTCTAACCTCCGAGGACTTCCTCCGTGAAAGTGCTGCTTGATGAATGCCTGCCGCAGCGCTTGCGGCGAGAACTGCCCGGCTTCGCAGTACACACCGTAGCTAGCATCAGCTGGGCCGGGCAGCCCGACGATACCCTGCTTACCCTAGCCGCGGCGGCCGGTTTCGATTTTCTACTCACCGCCGACCAAAACCTGCCTTTCCAGCAAAATCTAGCGTTATTGCCCTCGTTGCGAGTAGTCGTGTTCCGCACCTTTCGTAACACTGTACCAGAGCTATTGCCCCTGTTGCAGCAGTTTATTACTCGTCATGAGCAGCTACCAGCCGGTGCGGCAACCATTATCAGTAGCCGCGACTAACAGTAGATGCGAAATGGATTTTCGCATCTACCAGGTCCTGCTATCTACTAATCCTCGCAACAAAGCACATCCTGCTGCTGCTACGACAGTTGCCCGTTCACACGTGGCGCGGACTTCAGTCCGCCGCCTGACCAATGGAACAAGCTAGGTGGCTAATACGGGCTGCGGACTGAAGTCCGCGCCACACTTCTATCAGGCCGGCTTCTCCAGTTTCGCGAATACGTTGTTCAGCCCTTCGGCCCACGTGGGGTGGGCCAGCACCATGTTCTGGAGCTGCTGATATTTCAGTCGGCCCGCCATGATGAGCTGGAACATGGTCATAATTTCGCCGCCTTCTGCGCACAGGATTGTGGCGCCCAGTACCCGGTCGTCGGGCCCAACCAATACTTTCCAGAAGCCTTCTGTGCGCCCTATTTCGCGGGCGCGGCCGATGGTGCGCACGGGCATGGTGGCCACCCGGTACGCTACGCCTTGCTCCTTGGCCTGTTCCTCGTTCAGCCCGATGCGGCCTAGCTGCGGCTCCGTGTACACGCAGTAGGGCAGGGGCCGCTGCTTGGTGGTGCGCCGCTTGCCGCGCGTCAGGAGATTGTCTCGAATCACGCGGTAGTCGTCGTAGCTGATATGGGTGAATTGGGGGCCGCCGTGCACATCGCCGAGGGCGTACACGCCGCGCACGCCGGTTTCCAGCCGCTCATTCACTTGGATGTAGCCTTTCTCGTCGGTGCGGATGCCGGCCGCGGCCAGGCCCAGCGTGTCGGTATTGGGGCGGCGGCCGGTGGCTACTACCAGGTGCGTGCCCCGGATGCGCCGCTCTCCCTCGTGGGTGTGCGCCGTGAGGGTCAGCACCCCATCCGCGTTGCGGGATACTTTGCGCACCTTGGCGCCCAGCACCACTTCCACGCCTTCAGCTTCTAGCACGCGGGTCAAGGCAATGCAGGCATCATCGTCTTCGTGCTCCAAGAGCTGCCGGTGCGATTCTACGATGGTCACGCGGCTGCCCAACCGCCGGTACATCTGGCTGAATTCTAGGCCGATGTAGCCGCCGCCGAGAATCACAAGGTGTTCGGGCAACTCTTTCAGGTCGAGTAGCTGCGTGGTGGTCAAGTAGGACACTTCCTGTAAGCCTTCGATGTCTGGTACGACGGCCCGCGTTCCGGTGTTGATGAATATTTTTTTCGCCTTCAACTCCTACATTTCGCCGCCTGCCAGCGCCACTTGTACCGTGCGCGGCCCCAGGAAAGTGGCATGGCCGTGCAGCACCGTAATACCCGTGCTTTCCTGGGTTAGGTTGCTACGCACACCATCCCGCATAGCCTCCACAATCTGGTCTTTGCGCGCTATCACGGCGGCCATATCCACGGTGGGCTCCACGCGTTGCATCCCGTAGGCCTCGGCGGTGCGCAGCTGCTGCGCTCGCTCGGCCGAGGCCAGCATGGCCTTGGTAGGCGTGCAGCCATAGTTGATGCAGGAGCCGCCCAGCAGATTTTCCTCGATGAGAACCACGCGCTGGCCTGCCTCGGCCAACGCCGTAGCCAGTGGATTGCCGGCCTGGCCCGAACCAATAATGAGGGCGTCGTAGGAAGTATTGGGCATAAAGCGCGAAGTTTGGAGAAGGGTCAACCCGAGAAAGGAGTGAAGTTCGTAGGCTCTACGCAACGGCGCAGCTTACGGCTGCACAACGAAACTCCGCTTGGCGCGTTTTGCCTCCGTTTCCATCTCCCTGCTTCCATGCCTGCTTTGCTTCGCGCATTCCTGTTTCTGAGCCTGCCCCTGCTGGCGGGCTGCTCGTCGCTCTACTTTCCGCCGCCGCCCCAGGTGCCGCTGCTCACCCAGAAAGGCGAATGGAGCGCCGGCATCCATACCAATTTCAGCGAAAACACGGCCGTGCAAGGTGCCTACGCCCTCTCCGACCACCTCGGCGTGATGGGTTCCGCTTCCTTCCTGCACGCCAACAAGAAACAGTCTTTCTTCGGCTCCAAAAACAACCGCCAAACCGAAGACCATGATTTCGTGGAAGGCGGCCTCGGCTACTACACGCGCCTCCGCCAAGACCGCCGCGTGCTGGAAGTATACGGCGGCCTCGGCGTGGGCAGCACCAAGTACACAGAATACACCCGCGAAACCACCATTCCCACCGAAACCCGCGAGGGCCGGCTCAACAAGTACTTCGTGCAAGTCAACTACACCTCCAAAAAGAAGAAGAGCTTCCACGCTTTTGGCCGCGACTGGCCCTTCAACTACGGCTCGGCCCTGCGCGCCAGCTACGTGCAGCTCAATAATTTCAAGCGCAACGGCCTCGCCGCCGCTCCAGAAGACAACATCTTCCTCGAACCCATCACGTACACCCGCATCCAGGCCCTCGGCCCTCTCCAACTCCAACTCATCAGCGGCAGCAACTTCGGCCTCCGCAGCCGCAAATACCTCAAAGCCGCCAACTCTGTGTTCCAATTAGGCATCGTGGTGAACCTAGGTGGGCAGGATGGCGAGAAGTAAGAGGCGACGTAAAGTTCTGTATTAAGGGGTCTTTCTTGTTAAATAAAGTACCTTCTGTAAGAGCCAGCTTCACCGATTACCAACAAAAGAGCCCCGACGCAGGCCGGGGCTCTTTGTGATACAACGAAAGTAGCAAGAGCTACGCCGTTACCTGCTCGCCGTTCAGCACGCGCAGCATGGTGTCGCCGATTTCGGCGGGCGAATCCACCACGTGGATGCCGCACTCGCGCATGATGGCCATTTTAGCGGCGGCCGTATCGTCGGCACCGCCGACGATGGCGCCGGCGTGGCCCATGCGGCGGCCGGGAGGCGCGGTTTGGCCGGCAATGAAACCTACTACGGGCTTCTTATTACCGGTGCTTTGAATCCAGCGGGCGGCTTCGGCTTCCATGCCGCCCCCGATTTCCCCAATCATCACGATGCCCTCGGTTTCGGGGTCATTCATGAGCAGTTCCACAGCTTCCTTGGTGGTGGTTCCGATGATGGGGTCGCCGCCGATGCCGATGGCCGTGGTCTGGCCCAGGCCAGCTTTGGTGAGCTGGTCTACCGCCTCGTAAGTCAGCGTGCCCGACTTCGACACGATGCCGATTTTGCCTTTCTGGAAGATGAAGCCCGGCATGATGCCTACTTTGCACTCGCCGGCCGTCATTACGCCGGGGCAGTTCGGGCCAATCATGCGCAGGCCTTCGCGGCCTTTCAGGTACTCCTTCACCGCAATCATGTCCTTGGTGGGGATGCCCTCGGTGATGGTGATGATAACCTTGATGCCCGCGTCGGCCGCTTCCATGATGGCGTCGGCGGCGAAAGCCGGGGGCACGAAGATGATGCTAGTATCGGCGCCGGCTTGTTCTACAGCCTCAGCTACGGTGTTGAACACGGGCCGGTCGAGGTGCTGGGTGCCGCCTTTGCCGGGCGTTACGCCGCCTACCACGTTGGTGCCGTACTCAATCATCTGCTGCGCGTGGAACGAGCCTTCAGAGCCGGTAAAGCCCTGCACTATCACTTTGGAATCCTTGTTTACCAGAACACTCATTAGAGGAGGGGGTTAGAGGAGTTATTCGGTTAGGGTGGGTTGAACGGCCACCCGTGGGGCAACCGGTGTGCAAAAGTAGCCTTTTTTGGGGCCGGGGCAAGGTAACCTAAGCATCATAACAAGCAGCACCGAAGCCCCTCCCAGATGGCACCATACTCGTGCCTAGTGCCTGCCTACTGAAATCCTTGGTGAGGGCCATGAAGCCTACTATGAATAGAGGGACGACGAAGGGCCTACTCGAAATCCGTACCTTTGCGGCTCTCTCTCGTAAATGCCCACCCTCTCACCTCTCCCGCTCACCCATGTATCTGAATAATATCATTGAGGCTATTGGCAACACCCCGCTGGTAAGACTCAATAAAGTGGCCAACGGCATCAAAGGCACCGTCCTGGCTAAGGTGGAATATTTCAATCCTGGCAACTCAGTGAAGGACCGGATGGCCCTGAAAATGATAGAAGATGCCGAAAAGGCCGGCATACTCAAACCCGGCGGCACCATCATCGAAGGCACCTCCGGCAACACCGGCATGGGCTTGGCGCTGGCCTCCATTTCCCGCGGCTACAAGTGCATCTTCGTGATGAGCGACAAGCAAAGCAAGGAGAAGCAGGACATCCTCCGGGCCGTAGGGGCCGAAGTGGTTATCTGCCCCGTAGACGTGGCTCCCGACGACCCGCGTTCCTATTACTCAGTAGCGCGCCGCCTCAACCAGGAAACGCCCAACTCCTTCTATCCCAACCAGTACGACAACATGTCGAACACGGCGGCCCACTACGAAGGCACGGGCCCCGAAATCTGGACGCAAACGGAAGGGAAGATTACCCACTTGGCCTGCGGGGTGGGCACGGGCGGCACCATCTGCGGCACGGCGAAGTACCTGAAGGAGCAAAATCCCGCCGTGGTAGCCGTGGGCCTTGATACCTACGGCTCCGTATTCAAGAAGTATAAGGAGACGGGTATTTTCGACGAGAACGAAATCTATCCTTACAAAACCGAAGGTATCGGCGAAGACATTCTTCCCAAAAATGTTAACTTCGACCTCATTGATTTGTTCATTAAAGTCTCGGACAAAGATTCTGCCGTCATGACGCGGCGGCTGGCTAAAGAAGAGGGTCTGTTTGTGGGCTGGTCGTGCGGCTCGGCAGTATACGGAGCATTGGAATATGCCCGGGAGCATTTAACAGAAGACGATACCATGGTCATCATTCTGCCCGACCACGGCACGCGTTACCTAGGAAAAATCTACAACGACGACTGGATGCGCGAGCAGGGCTGGCTGTAAAGCTCACCTTGGCTTGTCGCTTCGTCCTCGCTCTACCACTGAAAACAAACTTTCATCCCATGTCGAAAAAGCTGCGTAGCGTGGTGCTAGTGGACGACAACGAAACCACTAGCTTCCTCAACAACCGTCTGCTCAACCGGCTGGAAGTGGCCGAGCAGATTCTTACCTTCTCGCGCGCCGAGCAAGCCTTCCAGTATCTGTGGGGCGAGCAAGCCGCCGCGGCTACCGATGAGGTGCCGGAGCTGGTGTTCGTGGACCTGAAAATGCCCGGCATGGATGGCTTCGAGTTCCTCAAACTCTACAACGAGCTGCCCGCCGACTCCAAGCAGAAAACCGTCATGGCCGTGCTCACCACCTCCATGCACGCCGCCGACACCGCCCGCGTAGCCCAGTACCCCGACGTAGAGTACCTAGCCAAGCCGCTGACAGAAGAAAAGATGGCCAAGCTGCTGAAAAAGCGTTTTTAGGGCCTCCGAGGCCTCACCCCCTAGCCCCCTCTCCTAGGGGAGAGGGGGGACTAGCTCTAGCTTTATCTACATGATAGTTTAGCCAAAAGCTCAGCGGGCCATAGCCCGCTGAGCTTTTGTTTTTACAAGCTAGAGCTAGTTCCCCCTCTCCACGGGAGAGGGGGTTAGGGGGTGAGGCCCCTTAGGAGAGGGGGTTAGGGGGTGAGGCTACCGCCTCCACGAACCGAAATGCCTCCCCATCAAACAAGCCTTTGTCGCTGAGTTTGAGGCTGGGGATGACGAGCAGGGCCATGAAGGAGAGCGTCATGAACGGGGCGCCGAGCGGGGAGCCTAGCCGCCGTGATAATGCATCAATGGCGGCGTAGTCCTGGGCCACGCGGTAGCCATCTTGGCCTGACATCAGGCCGGCGACGGGTAGGGGCAGCAGAAGCTCTTCGCCATCGTCACCCACGGCAGCTAGCCCGCCTTTGGCTTGCATTACCAGGTTCACGGCGCGGGCCAGGCTCTCGTCGTCACAGCCGACGGCGGTGATGTTGTGCGAGTCGTGGCCGACGCTGCTGGCTAGGGCGCCGCGCTTGAGGCCGAAGCCCTGGATGAAGGCCACGGCTGGTGGAGCGGCGTGGTAGCGGTTCACGACGGTGAGCTTGAGAATGTCCCGCTCTACATCGGGTAGCACGAGGCCGTCTGCTACGCGCGCCGGCAGGTCGTGGCGGGCGGTGATGAGCTGCCCATCGAAGCACTCTATGACTCTTATGACTGGTTTTTCGTTGTTGGTTACTGGTTGTTGGTTTTTTGGGGCGGGGAGTTGGAAGTCTTGGAGAGTGACGGTTTGAGGATGGAAGTTGTTGACTTCGCGGCCAGGCACCGAGGCGATGCGCGTTTGGCCGTTTTCGGCTACCAGCTCGCCGTTGAGGTAGGTTTGGCGGACCTGGAAGGTGGTGAGGTCGTCGACCAGGATGAAGTCGGCGGGGTGGCTGGGCTGGAGCAGGCCTACGGGCAGCTGGTAGTGCTCCACGGGGTTGCGGCAAGCCACGCGCAACACCTTTAGCACGTCTTGGCCGCGGGCTACGGCGCGCTGCACCAGTTGGTTGATGTGGCCGAGCACGAGCGTGTCGGGGTGCTTGTCGTCGGAGCAGAACATGAGGTGCTCGTAGTGCTCCGGCAGCAGGTCGATGAGGGCGTCGAAGTTGCGGGCCGCGGAGCCTTCCCGGATCAGGATTTTCATGCCCACGGCCAGCTTGTCGAGGGCTTCTTCGGCCGTGAAGCATTCGTGATCGGTGCTGATGCCGGCCTCGGCGTAGCGGCGGGCATCGGCACCCCGCAGGCCGGGAGCGTGACCGTCTACCGGGCGACCATAGCGTTGCGCCAGCCGGATTTTCTCCATCACCGACTCATCACGGTGGAGCACGCCGGGCCAGTTCATCATCTCCGCCAGATAGGCGATTTCCGGGTTCTGAAACAGCTGCTCAATATCCTGCGCCGTGATTTCAGCCCCAGCCGTTTCGAAGGGTGTGGCCGGCACGCACGACGGAGCCCCGAAGCAGAATTTGAAGGGCACCTGCCGCCCACTTTCCAGCATGAACTCCACGCCCGCCACGCCCAGCACGTTGCCTATCTCGTGCGGGTCCGAAACCGTGGCCACGGTGCCGTGCACCACGGCCAGCCGGGCAAACTCGGCGGGCACCAGCAGGGAGCTTTCGATATGCACGTGCGCATCCACGAAGCCCGGCAGCGCATAGGGCAGCGCGGGGTCCGGGGCGGGGGCACCGGTGGGCTCGATGCTACGAATGCGGCCCTCGGCGACGTGTATGGTGGCGGGCGTAATGGTGTTGGCAAACAGGTCGATGACGTTGGCCGTGACGGAAAATTCGGCGGGCATAAAGCGAAAGCAAAACGTGGGGAAAGTTGCCGCGCCGGGGCGGCAGACGGGTAAAGAAGCGTATATTTGTCGAAAACCTGCGCCGGTGAGAAAGATTGTGACTTTGCTGATGGCCGCCCTGTTTCTGGGTTCCGGCCTTGCTGCCACGGGCTGTACGGCCCGCACTCCGCAGCAGAAAAAAACCCGCTCCTTTAAGCGGAACCACAAACCCGGCGACCGGATGCCCTGTCCGACGCACGACTGCTAAGCATTCTTCTTATGCATCGTCTTCTGCCGGCCAAAACCTTGCTTTTGACCCTGATTTTATTGTTCGCTGTCGGGCAGGTGCATGGCCAGGAGTTTCTCAAGCGCACATTCCAGGGAGGCGAGGGCCTGTGTGAGCTAACCGACGGCAGCCAGCACAAGGGCAAGATAAAGCTGTCCGCGAGCTGCCCTCCCACCATCGAAGTGCGGAAAAAAGGCCAGGCGCAGCCTATGGCGGTTCCCCTGGAGATGATCAAGCACCTGACCATTGGCCGCGACACGTTCGTGGTGGTGCACGACTTTTGGGTGCCACGCTATAAGCAAAAGCTCATGAGCTACGTGCAAGATGCCCAGGATACCGTGCTCGTGCCCCATGCCTTGGTACAGCGACACATCAACCGGGGCGGGATGGAGTTACTGCGCTATATCGGGACGATGGCAGAAGTAAACATGATGACGGGCGGCGGGAGCTTCGGGAGCACCGAGTATTATACCTGCTACCTTTTTCGCCGCAACCGGCAGGGTGGGTACCGCACTATCGCCGGCGAGTCGGCTCCACTTAAGCGTTATTTCGTGCCGATAGTAGCAGACAAGACAGCGGTGCGCGACTACCTAGCCGGTGCTACCTTCGTGGAGCTGAAGCTGCCTCGCATCTTAGACATTTATCTGATTAGCAAAGGCTATTAGAACTCTGGCTACCCAAACTCCTCCCAGCTTCTTCCAAACAGCCTGGGCGCTGGAATACATAATGAAGACTATGCGGACTCTGGTAACCTTACTATTCGCTGCCCTGACCAGTCTTGCCGCTCAGGCGCAACGCCAAACGGCTGCTTTTCCGGCGCCCACGCCGGGCCCCGTAGAAGACCCCACGCAGCGGCGTTCCGACGGGGGCAGCCCCGGTAGCTACCAGGGCCTCGATGGCACTTGGCACGCCGTGCAGATAGACGGTTGGGAAAACGACCGAGTATATCTGAGCGATGCTGGCAGTACTTTCAAAGCCTATTCGCCCACCGATCTGAAACGCTTCGTGGTATCCACTGATACCATCACGGCCGTGCGCGATGTGGCTGTCAAAACCCGCCGTTTCCTGCTGAAAGGCCGGCCCCGGCTGGTACCGGCGGCGTTTGGGTGGCGACTGTATCGGGGCGGGGGCTTTCAGTTGGTAGAGTATGATTCCAGCCAACCCTCTACGCTTAGCTCGCGGCTTTCGAGCCGCCTGTTGCTGCGGCACGGGCAGGATGCGTGGCAGGTAGTCCCAATGAATACCGTTAAGTTTAACCAACTTATGCTCACGCTGCTCGGCGACAACCCGGAGCTGGCGGCCGGCCTACGGGCCAGCCAGTACCGCCCCCGGCGCGATGCTGCTCGGCTGCTGGAGCGTTATGCCGATTGGAAAACGCGTCAAGCTCTCCAGTCGGCGGCTTCGCCCACCCGCTAATTATTCGCCTATGTCTACTTCCGGCTCTCCTCTCGCTTCTCTTCTCTCTGCTGCCGACGCCGTGCGCCAGCAGTTGCAAGTAGATAAGTTCGACGCCGCTGCCGTGCAGCAGCTCGATGCGTTTATTGAAGCGCAGCGGCCCGACATCAAACCCGCCGACAAGCAAGGCGTAGTGATGGCGCTGGGGTGCTTTCTGGGGCAGTGCCTGGTGGCAACTTACGGCGGCACCTGGGCCAAAGGCCCCGACGGAACTACCGGCGTCGGTATCAACCAAAATAGCTTTTTCAATCCTTTCTACCGCGTATTGCAGCAGCTCGACAAGGGCCAGCCCGAGTCAGTAGCCGTGTTTTTTGCGGGTATTCCCGAACGACTGGCCGCCGCGCCCCGTCGCAAAAATTGGATTTCGTGAGTTCACCCAGCAGCCCATCCGTGCCGACCGAATCAGCCATGAAAAAAATCGTCATTGCTATCGATGGCTATTCCTCGTGCGGCAAAAGCACGACGGCCAAGGCCGTAGCTGCCGAGCTGGGCTATGCCTACATCGATACCGGCGCCATGTACCGGGCCGTGACGCTCTACTTGCTGGAACACGCCATTGCTTTCGACGACCTGACTCGCGTGGATCAAGCCCTGCACGATATGCACATTTCCTTCAAGCGCAACCGCAAAACGGGCCGTAACGAACTGTGCCTCGACGGGCAGATTCGGGAAGATGAAATCCGACAGATGCGCATTTCCAACCTCGTGAGTGAGGTATCGAGCATTCCGGCGGTGCGCCACGCCATGGTGCGCCAGCAGCAGCGGATGGGCCACAAGCGCGGCGTGGTGATGGACGGCCGCGACATCGGAACCACCGTGTTTCCAGATGCCGAAGTGAAAGTGTTCATGACGGCCGAAGTGCTGACGCGCGCCGAGCGCCGGCAGGAAGAGCTGGCCGTGAAAGGCGAGCAGGTGGCGGTGGATGAAATAGTGGAAAACCTGCGCAAGCGCGACCACCTCGATTCCACGCGCACCGAAAGCCCGCTACGCCGCGCCCCCGATGCCGTGCTGCTCGATACCACGCACATGATGATAGACGAGCAGGTGGATTTTGTGCTGGAGCGTGTGTCGGCCAAGCTTTTTTCGCTGGCGGCGGGCACCGGTTCGGAACGGAACAGCGGCGAAGTAGTTGTATAAGATGTAGTGCTTAGTTGGTAGTGCTTGGTTGGTAGTGCTTAGTTGATAGTGCTTGGTGCTTAGACACCAGAATTATAGGACTACTCCATCAGTTGCCAAGCACTACCAACTAA
>NZ_JBTYZO010000029.1:45248-46357 GCF_057808495.1 Hymenobacter sp. M1-2 | reverse complement strand
GCACGAGGCACTAAGCACGAGGCACTAAGCACGAGGCACTAAGCACGAGGCACTAAGCACGAGGCACTACCAACTAAGCACTACGCACGAGGCACTAATCTCATGAACGTCACGATCGATAAAAATTCCGGCTACTGCTTCGGCGTCGAATTTGCCATTCAAATGGCCGAGGACGAACTGGCCCATGATGAAACACTGTACTGCCTCGGCGACATCGTGCACAACCGCATGGAGGTGGAGCGCCTGCACGAGCACGGTCTGCGCATCATCGACCGGGAACAGCTCGAACACCTGCACGACTGTAAGGTGCTGATTCGGGCGCACGGCGAGCCGCCGGAAACCTACCAGCTGGCCCTGCGCAACAACATTGAGCTGATTGACGCCTCCTGTCCGGTGGTGCTCAAGCTGCAAAACCGCGTGAAACACGCTTTCGATGCCAGTTTGCGCCAGGATGGCCAAATCGTGATTTATGGGCAGCCGGGCCACGCCGAAGTAGCGGGCCTCACGGGCCAGACCGGCAACCGCGCCATCATCGTCATGACCGAAGCCGACCTCGACCAAGTGGACTTCACGCGGCCCGTCACGCTCTTCAGCCAAACCACCAAAAGCACGGCCGGCTTCTACCACATGAAGGCCGTGATTGAGGAGCGTATTCAGGCGGCGGGCGGCTCGCTGGAAGCTTTTGATGCCAACGACAGCATCTGTCGGCAGGTGAGCAACCGGGAGCCGGCGCTGGCCAAGTTTGCCGAGCAGCACGACGTTATCGTGTTCGTGAGTGGCCGCAAAAGCTCCAATGGCAAGGCGCTGTTTTCGGTGGTAAACAAAACCAATCCGCGCAGCTACTTCGTTGAGAACGAGCAGGAGCTGGACGACGAGTGGTTCCAGGGGGCAGCGTCGGTGGGTATTTGCGGTGCTACCAGCACGCCCATGTGGCTCATGCAGCGCGTCAAAGACCGAATTGAGCAAGTTGCCGAAGAAGTAGCTTAGGCTTGTAACTCCACATGGCAGCGTAGCCGTGTAGTGGCTCAAGGCTTGTAGCACACACGGCCGTATCAGCGAAGTGGCGCCGCGTAGCGGTGCCAGAATCGCCGGCTACTCTGGCACCGCTA
>NZ_JBTYZO010000029.1:45004-45238 GCF_057808495.1 Hymenobacter sp. M1-2 | reverse complement strand
TGGCCCTGTGGAGGGTGACCAGACTCTCTCCCCCCCCCCCCCCTCCCCCCCCCCGCGCCGTGTGCTACCAATCGGTAACTACAAACCTAAAGCCGCTACGCGGCTATGGTGCAACGCGGATTTGCTACAGGAAGGGCTTGGCCCCGTGTCTTCACCGGTGAAGACACGGGGCCAAGCCCTTTTTGGTGCCTCTTCACCGGTGAAGGACGATGGGAAAGGCCTTGGGAGCCACCC
>NZ_JBTYZO010000029.1:0-44904 GCF_057808495.1 Hymenobacter sp. M1-2 | reverse complement strand
TTCACCGGTGAAGGATGATGGGAAAGGGCTTGGGAGCCACCCTTCACCGGTGAAGGATGATGGGAAAGGGCTTGGGAGCCACCCTTCACCGGTGAAGAGCCCCCGAAAAGGCCTTGGTAAGCAGGCTTCACCGGTGAAGAGGCATGAGAAAGGGCTTGGGAGCCACTTTTCCACCGGTGGAGGCTAACAAGTTGGACCTACGCACAGCGGCCTACGGGAAGCCCCGGCGGGGCGGTATATCGATAGTAAAACACTGGCAATGATACCCAAGCCCCATCGGGGCGACACCACCCGTCCGACGATGGGTGTTGCCCCGATGGGGCTTGGTTTCTCTATGCTTCTCTATGCGTCGGCTCGTTGCTACCTATATGTTGCCCCGCTGGGGCTTCCCGTAGGCCATTGTGCGAAAGGCCTGCGTAAAACGAGAAGAAAGGACGCGGGTGAAGGGAGATTTTGAGCGGCATGGCGGCGTTGGGGGAAGCTCCTGCTACATTCGCGGTATGCGCAGATTTTTCAACTACTTCCTCAACGGCTTTCTCATCGTAGCGCCTATCGGCCTTACGATATACATTCTGTACGCCGCGTTTCGTTGGCTCAATGCCCTGTTCAACATCTACGATGTGCCGGGGTTGGGGCTGCTGGTGGCTGTGCTGGCGGTTACGGTGGTAGGCTTCGTGGCCAAGTCGTTTATGGTGCGGCCCTTCCTCGTTATCGCCGAGCGGCTGCTGCACCGCACGCCGCTGGTGAGCATCATCTACTCCAGCCTCAAAGACCTGTTCGACGCCTTCGTGGGCGACAACCAGAAGTTCAATTGCCCGGTGCTGGTGCGCCTCAACGCCGAGGACCAAGTGTACAAGATGGGCTTCATGACCCAGGAAAACATGACTCCCGCCCAGCGCGACGACCTAGTAGCCGTGTACTTTCCGCACTCCTACAATTTCTCCGGCGAGCTAGTGCTGGTGCCCGCCGCCAACGTAACCCACCTGGAGCTGCCCAGCAGTGAAGTCATGAAGTTCGTCGTGTCGGGAGGCGTGTCGCGGCTGGGGTGAGGGTGAATAAGGAATGGGGGAAGGTTCCGGTCTGCTGGCTTTTTCGCCAGCTGACCGGTCGCCGTTGTTTCGTTGTTTAACCGGCTCGTTCTTATATGGAGGCAGCGTAGCCGGCAACCGGGTGGCTAGTGAAAAGTCGCATGTCCGGTTCTACTCCAAGTTTTATCGGTAGATAATCTCCTACACAGCCAAGCCCTTGACGTATGATAAGAAGCGTCAAGGGCTTACTGTTTCAACAGGATGGGTCCGCTCCGGGGCCATCCTGCCAAATAATTACTTATTCCCTGACGAAGCAACGGCGACCGGTCAGCTGGCGAAAAGCCAGCAGACCGGAGCGACAAATCACCCATTCCTCATTCTCAATTCTTCATTCACCCTCATGCCTACCCGCTTACACTACCAAACCTACGGTTCCGGGCCGCGCGTGGTGTTGGCATTTCATGGCTACGGGCAGAGCGAAGGGCACTGGCGCTCCGTTGTCTCCGTGCTCGGCAACGAGTTGACGGTGTACGCCTTCGACCTGTTTTATCACGGCCGCAGCCGATTGGGGAAGGCCGACGCCCCGCTCAGCAAGCAGCGCCTGGGCGAAATTCTGGGCGAATTCCTGCGGGAGCAAGGTATCGATAAGTTCAGCTTGCTGGCCTTCAGCATGGGCGCGAAATTCGCTCTGACGGCCGCCGAGCAGTTTCCAGAACAGGTGGAGCAGATTTGGCTGATTGCGCCCGATGGCCTGCAACGCCAATTCTGGTACGCGCTGGCTACCTACCCGCCCTGGATGCGCGGGGTACTAGGCCGGGCCGTGCTGCGCCCGCAGCGGCTGTTGCGCTTTTTGGGCACCTTGGCGCAGCGCCGGCTCGTGCCCACCAACCTCGTGCGCTTTGCGGAGTGGCAGCTCGATAGCCGCGAAAAGCGCCTGCGCGTGTACCGCAGCTGGGTGGGTTTTCGCCACCTCACCTTTGAGTTGCGCCAGCTCGCGGCCCTGCTCAACCGTCGGCCCACGCCCGTCACGTTCTACCTCGGCCGTCACGACCTGGTAATTCCGCACGCCGGCCTCCAGCGCTTCATCGATTCCCTCCGCGATGCCCGCACCGTGCTGCTGGAAGCCGGCCACGCCGGCCTGCTCTACGACGTAGCCACCCACCTCCGCCGCCATCCCGACCTGCGGCTGTAGCGCGGAAATCCGTTCCGCGACGAGCTGCCGGCGAGTTCCAACGCGGTAGGGCCGTGGCGCGAAGCTCCGGCTTCACGCCTCGTTACACGAGTACAGCCGCGCCGTAGCAACGATTTCGTTCAACCTCAGCAACGATGCGCGAAGCGGGAGCTTCGCGCTACTGCTCCGGTGGGTTAGCGCAGCTGCTCTTCCAGCAGCCGGTAACCTTCCTCATCAAATGCCACGAACACCACCTCCCGCGGCAGCTCGTGCCGGCTCAGAAACGCGCGCACTTCGCGCACGGCAATAATGGCGGCTTCGCGCTTGGGGTAGCCGTAGATGCCGGTACTGATGCCGGGGAATGCCACGCTGGACAGAGTGTTTTCTTCCGCCAGGCGCAGGCTGTTGCGGTAGCAGTTGGCCAATAGTTCTGGCTCGTCCTTGTGCCCGCCATTCCACACCGGCCCCACGGTATGAATGACATGTCGCGCCGGCAGCCGGCCCGCCGTGGTGATGACGGCCTCGCCCGTGGGTAGCCCTCCGCCGTAGTGGCCGGCGCGCAGGCGGCGGCAGGCTTCGAGGATGTCGGGGCCGCCCGCGCGGTGAATGGCCCCATCGACGCCGCCCCCGCCGAGCAGGCTGGAATTGGCGGCATTCACAATGGCATCGGTATCGATGCGGGTGATGTCGCCGCGGTAGAGCAGGATGGAGCCGAACGATTGTGCTTCGGCGCGCCAGTTGACAGCAGCGGGGGAGGAGGGAGTAGCCATAGGGAAACAAGAATTTTGGGTAGGATAGCCTACGCAGGATGGTTGGCACAGGCTACGGTTCAGGAACGGTTTTCGATGCTTCATCCTCCTCGTTAGGAACCTGAGTAACCTTCATTTCAGGTTGGGCGCGGTTGAGGATAGGTTTGGGCATCAATCACCTCTAACACCTCCTGCACATGACACTCTCCGACCGTGACCCCCAACTCTGGCGCATGGCCAAGGCCCGCGCAAAGTTCAAGTCCCACCTGCTCGTCTACATTCTGGTAAACGCGCTGCTCTGGACTATCTGGGGCCTAACCGGGCACCAAGCAAATCCGCTGCCCTGGCCGGTATGGACCACTGCTTTCTGGGGCCTCGGCGTGCTCCTGAGCGGCATTTGTGCGTACGGCGGCTTTGGCCGCGCCGCCCAAACGGAGCGCGAATACGAGAAGCTGCTGCGCCGGCAGCATGAGGGTGACTAAACGAGCCAGGCGCCTGCGCTGTGCGCTGTTGCTCAGGCCTTGTTCCGATAGGCACGACTCCGGATGCGGCTCAATGTTTCGGAGCGCATACCCAGGTACGACGCAATATGGCCCAGCGACACGTGGCGTAGCAGGTGTGGCTGGCGCTTGAGCAACTCCTCGTAGCGGGCACGGGCCGGCTGCAACTGAAAGGACACGGACCGTTCGGCCACCGCGAGCAGCACCTTTTCCGTCATGAGCCGCCCGCACCGTTCCCAGGTGGCGCTGGACTTGTACAACTCCTGCACCTGCGCGTAAGAAATGGCGTAGGCCCGCACGTCGCTGGCCGCCACAATGTTGATATGGCTCGGCTGCCGCAACAGAAAGCTGCTCACCTCGGTCATGGGGTCGCCGGCAAACGAGAACCACGTGGTTGCCTCGCCATTGGGCGTGTGGGCAAAGTGCCGTCCAATGCCTTCGAGCAGAATGTAGAAATGGTCGCAACACTCGCCAGCAGCGCAAATAAGCTGGTTTTTGGGGAAGAAGCACTCTGCTACCCGCCCGAGTAGCGTCTCGTATTCTTCGGGGGTAGGCTGCACGTATTCTGATACGAATTGCAGCAGCAACGGAGGAAGCGTGCTTGGAAAGTGAGTGGACGAGGCAGACACGGTGGAATACACAGGGAAGAGCGAATAACGAATATAGCCAGAGGCAGGGAAAGCCGCCAACGGCAGTGCCGGCCCGGCACTGCCAGGGCTGTTATTGCCGTTACCAGCCAGCGGCTTTTGACTTTTGTCATGAAAACAGTCGAACCGCAACTCTACGGGTGAATCTTCGTGATAGAGCTTACCCTCACGCAAGCCCCGCCCTATGTTCACTGTTAAACGCGCCCGGAACTTATGCAATGTACGGTACGCCCTGTCGCTCACGCTGCTGTGCCTGCTCACTGCTTGTCTTCCGTACGTGGAAGACCCCGGCGAGCCCGGCGACCCGCCCGCCCCTACGAATACGCAGTTTGCCAACCCTTTGATAATGGCCGGGGCCGACCCCTTCGTCTTCCAAAAAGACGGCTATTACTACTACACGCAGTCAACGCAGCCCCCCAGCGCCCGCACCATCACCATTCGTAAAACGGCCAGGATGTCGGAGCTGGGCACGGCGCCTAGCGTCACGGTGTGGACCGCGCCGGCTACGGGTCCCAATTCGCAGAACGTGTGGGCGCCGGAGCTGTATTTCCTGGATGGCAAATGGTATCTGTACTACGCGGCCGGCAGCGGCACGGGCGGCATCGACCTGGGCAGCCAACGCACCTTCGTACTTGAAAACGCCAGTCCCGACCCCACCACGGGTACCTGGGTAGAAAAAGGCCGGCTGTTCATCCCGAACGCTGATTTTTATGCCATTGATGGCACGGTGCTGGAGCATCCCAACGGCAAACGCTACTTCCTGTGGGCCGGCCAGGATAGTACCACCTTTCTTAGCACGCAGCTCTACATAGCCGAAATGCAGAATCCGTGGACGCTGACCGGCCCACGGGTGCAGCTTTCCCGGCCGGAGCTTGCATGGGAGAAGATAGGGGCACCACTACCCATTATCAATGAAGGGCCGGAAGTGCTACTGCACGGCAACCAGATTTTTGTGGTGTACTCGGCCAGCGGCTGTTGGACCGACGATTACGCCCTGGGGCTGCTGTCGGCGGCGGCCACGGCCAACCCAATGGATGCCACGGCCTGGACCAAGTCCCGCACGCCAGTCTTCACCCGCAACGATGCCAACCGAGCTTATGGCCCCGGCCACAATGGCTTCTTTAAGTCGCGCAACGGGGCCGAAGACTGGCTTATCTACCACGCTAATTCCCGGCCGGGCCAAGGCTGCGACGACTCGCGCAACATTCGGATGCAGCCGTTCACGTGGAATCCTGATGGTACGCCTAATTTCGGTACGCCCGTGCCCATCAATACGCTGCTACCCAATCCGGCCGGGGAATAGGGTTCAGTTGGCGCAACTTTCAACGTCGCGGTCGGGTTCTAGGCGGTATGACCCTTCGCCGACTGCTCCCGTTTTTGTTGCTGGCTCCACTGGCCCTGGCTTCTTCCGCGCCGGGCCGCCCCGCCGTTGCTCCCGATGCCAACCTGAGCAAGATCAAGCTCCCCGCGGGCTTCACCATTGATTATTTCGCGCAGAACGTGAAAAGCGCCCGGGCCCTGGCCGTAGGGCCCGATGGCACCGTGTACGTGGGCACCCGCGACGACAAAGTGTACGCCCTGCCCGACCGTAACAAAGACGGCCGCGCCGATGAAGTCGTGACCATTGCTTCGGGTCTGAATGCTCCCAACGGCGTGGCCGTGCGCAACGGCGCGCTCTACGTAGCCGAAATCAACCGTATTCTGCGCTATGACAACATTGCGGCCCGGCTCAAGCAGAAGCCTAAGCCAGTTATCGTCTACAGCAAGCTTCCCGACAACGATTGGCATGGCTACCGCTACATCGCCTTCGGGCCCGATGGCAAGCTGTATGTGCCGGTAGGTGCGCCTTGTAACTCCTGCTTGCCCGAAAAGCCTGTTTTCGGCACCATCAATCGCCTCAATCCCGACGGTACGGGCTTCGAAGTGTTTGCCCAGGGCGTGCGCAACACCGTTGGTTTCGACTGGAGCCCGCAAGACAAGGCGCTCTGGTTCACCGATAACGGCCGCGACATGCTCGGCGACAACCTGCCCGCCGATGAGCTGAACCGTGCCACCAAGTCCGGCCAGCACTTTGGCTTTCCTTATTTTTTCGCCGGCGACGTGCCCGACCCGCAACTCAGCGCAGGCCGCTCCGCCGATACTTACGTGAAGCCGGCCCGCAAGCTGGGTGCTCACGTGGCGGCGCTAGGCATGAAATTCTACACTGGCAAGCAGTTTCCGGCGCAGTACCGCAATCAGGTTTTTATTCCGGAACACGGTTCCTGGAACCGGAGCAACAAAATCGGCTATCGTATCTCATTGGTGCGCCTCGATGCCAGCGGCAAGCAAGCCACCAGCTACGAAACCTTTGCCGAGGGTTGGCTGCAAGGCCAGACTCCCTGGGGCCGCCCCGTGTGCCTGCTCGTACTGCCCGATGGCTCCATGCTCGTCTCCGACGACCAAAACGACGCCGTATACCGCATCAGCTATAAAAGGTAGACCGGGGACATGAGACAGGGAGACATGGGAAATGAGACAGCTAAACAGGCGCCAGGACTACACTAGGCACACGCAAACACGTGGAAACTTGCGCCGGTGCTTCAGTGAGATTCGCTTCGCCTGTCTCATGTCTACTACTTACACTTATCTTGCCCCCATGAAAAAGCTGCGCCTACCAAAGCGGGTTGTTGGACGCCGGGAGCTGGTGGACTTTCCGCAGTTTCACCTCTGGGGGGTGGAAGCGAAGGTCGATACCGGAGCCTACACGAGTGCCATTCATTGCTCTAATATTCACGTCGAAACTGGGCCGGACGGACGGCAGATTTTGCGCGTACAGTTGCTTGATCCTTCGCACCCTAACTTCGATGGAAGCCCAATGGCATTCCCTGAATTTAGTTTGCGCGATATTAAAAGCTCCAATGGCGAAGTGCAGGAGCGTTACGTTATCCGGGCAGCATTGCGGATATTTGGCCAAGATTTCGATACCGAGTTCTCCTTATCCGACCGTTCTGACATGAAATATCCGGTGCTGCTCGGGCGCTTGCTGTTGCGCCACGGCCGTTTTGTGGTTGATGTGGCCCGGCGTAACGTATCGTATAAAACTCAAGTAGCCGCAAAACCTTTGCGGCATTAGCGCACTTTGCGTAATTCCTTTCTCCGAGGCTTCCGCTCTCATTCACTTCTCTGTCCCTGCCGATGAAACTGGCAATTCTATCGCGCGAGCCGAAGCTGTATTCCACCACGCGCCTCGTGGAAGCCGCCGCGTTGCGCGGCCACCAGGCCGTCGTGATTGACCATTTGCACTGCAACCTAGTGCTCGAAAAAGGCAAGCCAGGCATTATCTACGAAGGTCAGAAGCTGGAAGGCTTCGACGCCATCGTGCCTCGCATCGGTGCCTCTGTTACGTTTTACGGCTGCGCCGTGGTGCGGCAGTTTGAGATGATGAAGGTGCGCACCGCCGTCGAAAGCCAAGCTATTGTGCGCAGCCGCGACAAGCTCCGCTCCATGCAAATCCTGGCCCGTGCCGGGGTGGGCATGCCCAAAACCGCCTTCACCAACTACTCCAACGAAGTACCCGAGATGATAGACCAAGTGGGCGGCGCCCCGGTCATCATCAAGCTGCTCGAAGGCACGCAGGGCCTGGGCGTGGTGCTGGCCGAATCCGCCAAGGCGGCGCAGTCCGTGATTGAAGCCTTTCACAACCTCAAGGCGCGCATCATCGTGCAGGAGTTCATTGCCGAAAGCAAAGGCGCCGACCTGCGAGCTTTCGTGGTGAACGGCGAAGTGGTGGGCGCCATGAAGCGCCAGGGCAAGGAAGGCGAGTTTCGCTCCAACCTGCACCGTGGCGGCACCGGCAAGCTGGTGAAGCTCACGCGTGCCGAAAAAGCCGCCGCTTTGCTCGCCGCTAAAGCCTTAGGCTTGGGCATTGCGGGCGTCGACATGCTGCAAAGCAAGCGCGGTCCGCTGGTGCTAGAAGTAAATTCTTCGCCCGGCCTCGAAGGCATCGAAAAAGCCACCGGCCTCGACATTGCCGGCAAGATCATCGAGTACACGGCCGAAATAGCGCAACGGAAGAAACCCAAGGCCAAACCCATAGCCAAGGTTCCCGAACCACTACCCGACAACCAATCGGACACCCCGCAGTAGACTGCCGCCGCAACCTCTCAAGTGGGCCAATAGCTAATTTGCTTGCGGTGAGGCCGCACTTTTACTGTTCTTCAGTCTCGTACTTGCTGAAATGCCAGTCGTTGGAATACAAGGCGATGAGTCGGCCATCCTGCATAATCACGCTACAGCCGTGGCTCGCCCAGGTCGGCTCGAAGTCAATAGAGCCATAACGATGCTTGGCCTTGGGTTCTTCGGGAATACTGAGCCGGACTAGGTTGCTCTGGGCGTAGGCATCCTCGGCCGTGTAAATGCCGAACTCGCGCTGATTGACTTCCAGATAGGTTTCGTTTTCCGAGGGCGTGGGGCCGTAATCGATGGCCTCGAAGTCCTGGAGGCAGTCCTGCCACAGAAGCTGCCTGATGGTGGATAGGTCGGCCGGCACCAGGGCCAGGAAGTCATTGAGTACGGCCACCATTCGGTCGGTAATGACCCGGCCCGAATCAATATCCGGCAGAAACCGCACTTCGACGGTTCTCTCGAACATGCCGGAGTACACGTCGAGCGTGGCCATATCGAGGTCGTCCCATTGACAGGCTTGCAGAACTTCTTCTTTGGTCATGGCGTCAACTAGCGCAGTAATGTAAACACAGTTAAAACTAAGCAACTCTTCACAAGCATATCTTCTACTAAGCAGTTGCCTAGTAAATTTTCGGCTTTTCTTCAATCTGTTGTTATCCTATTCATCCATCTATCTGTTTTGCTAACAGCTAGCTATACAAGCAGGCCTTCTTGGCGTAATCCGAAACGGGGTGCAATTCCGTTAATTTTCTACATCCCCTGCGGTTATAGGCAACCATAAGGCGGTTGGCGCCGAGTCTATAGGTTTGTAGAGCAGATAGAAGGGGAAAGACTTTTCACAGCGTTCCAACACCACGTAGCTGGGAGTTCTAACTTCTGATTACGTCATGCTTTCGTAGCGGTGGAGGGATGCTGTATTCCTGCACAAAGTGCGAAACTGACGTTTCGTGCCGTAACTTGTTATTGCTTTGGTTCTCACTCCTGCCCCGTCCGACATAAGCCTCAATGGTCTCACCATCAAGCCAGGGGAGCGAGTCCTGACGCGGCTGGTGGTGTCGCGGCTGCCCTCCGGCACCGTTATCGACATTCCGGTGCACGTGTTTCGCTCCACGGTGCCCGGCCCCACGGTGCTGCTGATGGCGGGCATGCACGGCGACGAAGTGAACGGCATTGAAACCATCCGGCGCATGATTCGGCGGGAACTGCTCTACCCGTTGCGGGGCACTATCATCGCCATTCCCATTCTCAACATCTACGGCTTCCTGAATTTCTCGCGCGATGTGCCCGACGGCAAGGACGTCAACCGTTCTTTTCCCGGCAACCCGCGCGGCTCGTTGGCCAGCCGCGTGGCGCACCGCTTCATGCGTGAAATCATGCCGCTCATCGACTACGGCATCGACTTTCATACCGGCGGCGCGGCACGCTCCAACATGCCTCAGATTCGCTGCCTGCTCCACGAAGACCCCGAAACCGACGCGCTAGCCGCCGCTTTTGCCGCACCTTTTACACTGCATTCCGCCTTGCGAGCGGGCTCGTTGCGTGAGATAGCCATGCAGGAAGGACGGCGCATTATCGTGTACGAAACCGGCGAGTCGCTTCGGCTCGATGAGCCTGGCATCGACTTGGCCATTGCGGGCACGTACCGCGTACTGCACCACCTGGGTTTGGTAGCTGAAGCCTCGCGGCCGGAGCAGCCGAGTATCGTGTGTATGCGCCATACGTGGCTGCGGGCGAAGTTCGCGGGGCTGTTTCGCAGCCACGTCCGCAACGGCGACTATATCGAGAAGGGCCAGATCTACGGTTCCGTGGCCGATCCGTACGGCGAAAGAGCCGTGCGGCTGGAGTCGCCGGTGGCGGGTTACATTATTGGGCTCAACCACATGCCCGTCGTCAACCAAGGCGACGCGCTGGTTCACGTCGGCCGCACCGATGCCGCCCCTAGCCGCGTAGACCTCGCCCCGCCCTTCGAGGAAAAACCCATGAAGCCCCTGGAAACCGACCACGAAGACCCAGACGTGGACGAAACGGAAGCTTCGTAAGTAGCTGTTCGGCGCATTGTCGGCCGCTTGATGATCCATCGGTAGCCCAGAGCGTAAACTTTGGGCTACCGATGGATCATCGTTTATGCACACCAATATACTCGACAGACCTTCGTTTCTTTGAGCGCCGGATACCTATGGGGTCCGGCGTATGTGTCTCATCTTGTTTTTCCGAATGAAAAATTCTCTTCAACTGGCTATCAACGCCATTCTTCTTATTGCCGTGGCGGTGCTGTTCTACCTGCACTTTGCCAGCAAACCCGCTACTGCTCCCGTCAAGAAGGCCCCGGTAGCCGTACAAACAACCGATTCCACCGAAACCGCAACGGAAGCCGCCGCTGCCGAAAGTGACGATACCAACGTGTTGGCCGCTGCGGCCGATACCAACAAAGTCGCCTACATCGAGTCGGGCAAGCTGCTCGATGGGTACAAGGGCATGCAGGATGCTCGGAAGGCCTTCGAAGTCAAAGCCAAACGCTGGGAAGCACAGAACAAAACCATGGTGGAGAGCTTCCAGACGGCCGTGCAGCAATACCAGAAGCAGGGCGAAAGCATGACGGCTGAGCAGCGCGCCGCTACCGAGCAGAAGCTTGGCGCTCAGCAGCAGCAAGTAGCCATGAGCCAGCAGAAATTGCAGCAGCAGGCCCAGGAAGAAGAGGCGAAGATGACGCAGACCGTGCTCGAACGCCTCAACAAGCAGGTCGAGAAGTATGGCAAGGCCAACGGCTACCGCCTCATCCTAATTGCGGCGCCCAGCGGGACCATTGCTTACGGCCGCAAAGACATGGATATCACGCCCCAGGTGCTCAAGTATTTGAACAAGGAATACGCCAGCAAGAAGTAACTTTCATTGTTTGCTGATAAACGGCCCGCCTTTTGCGCATAAAAGGCGGGCCGTTCTATGTACCAGCCAACCATTTCAGTCTTGCAGGTATCGTTGGTGTGCTAGCACTACCTGCGGTCTGCTGTTGGGCTTCCGTCGAATACAAAACGAAAACAAACTTCCTATTTAACAAACGTTTATGCACTTGCTATTTCGCTCGCTCCTGGCTTCGGGAGCCGTGCTAACGGCCGCCGCTGCTCATGCGCAGCAGGCGCCCAGCAAAATCACTATTAGCGGGTACGTGCGCGACGGCGCCACCGGCGAGAACCTGATTGGCGTGGCCGTCGTGAACCCGGCCAGCGGCCAGGGCACGGCCACCAATACCTACGGCTTCTACTCGCTCACGCTGCCCGTTGCTGCCGATTCGGTGCAACTGCTGGTAAGCTACTTAGGCTACGAGCGCAGCCGCTGGGCCACCCCGGCTACCGCCAGCGCCACGCATACTTTTCGGCTGCGGGCCGTGAGCAGCGAGCTAGGCGAGGTAAAAGTAATTGGCTCCCAAGCCACGGAGGAGCGGATTGAGCGCACCACGCGCATGAGCACCATCAATGTGCCCATTGCCCAAATCAAGAGCCTGCCCAAGCTCTTCGGCGAAACCGACGTGCTGAAAGTGCTGCAACTGCTGCCCGGCGTGCAAAGCGGCGGCGAAGGCCAAACCGGCCTCTACGTGCGCGGCGGTTCCCCCGACCAAAACCTGATCCTGCTCGATGGGACGCCGGTCTATAACGCCTCCCACCTGTTCGGCTTCTTCTCGGTGTTCAATGCCGATGCCCTCAACAATGTGGAGTTGATTAAGGGCGGCTTCCCGGCGCGCTACGGCGGCCGGCTTTCTTCGGTGCTGGATATTTCGATGAAGGAAGGCAACATGCAGAAGTTTCACGGCGAAGGAGCCGTGGGCATCGTGGCCTCCAAAATCACGCTCGAAGGCCCCATCAAAAAAGATACTGCCTCATTCATCATCTCGGCCCGGCGCACTTACCTCGATATTTTGGCCCAGCCGTTTATCAAGGCGCAACTGTCGGCGGAAGGGAGCAAGGGGTCGGTGGGCTACTTTTTCCACGACCTGAACGCCAAGTTAAATTGGAAACTCAATAGCCGCGACCGACTTTACCTGAGCGCCTACACCGGCTACGATAAGTTCTATGCCCGCATCCGGGACTCAGAAAAAGGGGGCGACGACTATAGCAACAGCAAGGCCAGCCTGGGCTGGGGCAACCTGACGTCGGCGTTGCGCTGGAACCGCATCGTGAACAACCAGCTGTTCATGAACACCCATCTCACCTACAGCAAATATCAGTTCAACGTCGGGCAGGAGGAAGAGGAGCGCTACTCCGACCAGGGCGAGACGCGCACCGACAAATACTCGTTGCGCTACTTCTCCAACATCCGCGACTTCAGCCTCAAAACCGATTTCGACTACGTGCCCTCGCCCGACCACTACATTCGGTTTGGCGGGCAGTACATTCTGCACTCGTTCCGGCCGGGAGCGTTGCAGGAGAAAAACAACTTCACCGATCAGGACAACGAGCGGAGTTCGGGCGTGCAGACTCTGGCCAGCGAAGCCGCCCTTTACATCGAAGACGACTACCGCCTCACGGACCGGCTGAAAGTAAATGGGGGCCTGCGCCTGAACAGTTTCTTGGTGAAGGGCACGTTTTACCCCTCGGTGGAGCCGCGCGTGGCAGCCCGCTTCTTACTCACGGAAGACTGGGCTCTGAAAGCATCCTACGCGCGCACCACGCAGTACATTCACCTGCTTACCAACAGCGGCATTGGCCTGCCCACCGATTTGTGGGTGCCGGCCACGCCCCGCATCAAGCCGCAACGGGCCCAGCAGGTGAGCCTGGGTGCGGCTCGCACCGTGCGGTTCAAAGATGAAGACTACGAGCTGAGCTTCGAGACCTACTACAAGCCCATGCGCAACTTGGTGGAGTACCGCGAAGGCGCCAGTTTCCTGGGTACCGTTGATAGTGAATGGGAAAGCAAAGTGACCAGCGGCAAGGGTTGGGCTTACGGTGGGGAGATGTTCTTGCAGAAGAAAACGGGCCGTACCACGGGTTGGATCGGCTACACGCTGGCTTGGAGCAAGCGCCGGTTCCCCGACCTTAACCAAGGCCGCATCTTTCCCTACAAGTACGACCGGCGCCACGACATCTCCGTGGTAGCTATCCACAAGTTCAGCCCCACGCTCACGCTCTCCGGCACCTGGGTGTATGGCACCGGCAACGCGACTACGCTCTCGCAAGGACGGTTTTTGCTGGGCCCATACCAGGAGTTCGAGGATTATGGCGAGCGTAATTCTTACCGCATGCGCTCCTACCACCGCTTCGACCTGGACCTAAGCAAAACCAAGAAAAAGAAGTGGGGCGAAATCATCAACAGCTTTAGCATCTACAACGTCTATAGCCGCCGCAACCCCTACTACCTGTATTTCCAACGCGGCTACAGCAACAACGGCGTGGTGGAGCAGAAACCTAGCTACCGGCAGGTGTCGCTCTTTCCCATTATTCCCTCGTTCAGCAAAGCATTCCGGTTCTAACTGCTGCATGCCGTGCCTAATATGGATTTCTCTGTTTTCTGATGATAAGCCTTCTTTCTGGACTTGATATGAAAAAAATACTCGCGCTATTTTCCTTCGCTACGCTGGCCTTAGGCGGTTGCGAAACCATTGTGGAAGTAGACACGCCGCCGCACACGCCCCGCCTCGCGCTGACGTACACGCTTAGCAACCAACCTGCCACAGCCGACTACCGAGACTATTTCCAGGTGCGGAACTTGTTTGTGAGCAGCAGCCAGAGCGTGCTAAACACCAATAGATTAGTGGGCCGCGGCGATGCCACCGTGCAATTATTGGATGAGAGTGGCCAGGTAGTGGAGCAATTCCGCCCCCGAGGCCGCTATTACGGGTTCGACGGGCAGGATAGCATCTATGACCGCTACGTGCCTACTCGTAACCTAGTAGGGGAGCCCGGCCGCCGATATACGTTGCGGGCCTCGGCTCCTGGCCTTGAGACGGTAGAATCCACTCTCCAATTGCCTTCGTTGCCCGTTATCGAGTCGGCGGCGTACGTGGCGAGAACGGGGCAGTCGGGCAACTTCAATGAGAATGCGGGCCGCCTCACGCTGGCCGTGGCCGACAATGCCGCTACCACCGATTACTACCTGGCCTATGGGCGGGTACTAGACCGCAATGGCCGCTACTGGGGCACGGTGCGGCGCGATTATAATTCCGGCACCGTCGATGGGCCCGACATTAATCTGAACCAATTTCAGCTTTCCGACCCTTTTGACGCCGGCCTCTATGGGCAGTATCCTATCAGCGATGCCGGCAGCAACGGCCAGCGGCTTAGTTTCAGCGCCGATGTTTTTCTGCAATTCCAGGGCTCCTTCGACCCGCGAAATCCCGTCAGACCCGAGCCCGCCTATTTGGAGGTCATCGTCAGCAGCATCACTCCCGACACGTACCGTTTCTACCAGTCGTTGCGCCGCTACTACGACACCGACGGCAATCCATTCGCGGAGCCCGCGCCGTTGGTTTCCAACTTGCGCGGCGGCTACGGCCTGTTTGGCGGCGCCACCGACGTAACGTACCGTATTCCGCTGTAGGAGACTGAATACGGCACTCCCGTGCTTAAAACCTCGGTCGAAATTTTCCTTCGGCCGAGGTTCTTTTATTGGTATACAGACGTGCAGCAGAGAAACATTGGAGTAGGTGACGATTAAACCTGCGGCTTCTGCTGGCGTCTATAAAAAGCTAATCGGCTCATTACCGCCGGTAGCTATTCGTATGAAAAAGCTTTTGAAACTTCCGCTCCTTTTTGCTCTGCTTCTCGCCGGCACTTTGCTGACTGGTTGTGCTGCTTCTACGCAGGCAGTTGTCAGCACCGGCTCCGCCCGGCCCTATTACGACGCATACTACGGCCCGGTGTATCGACCTTATTACCGCCCATACTACCGTCCGTCTCGGGTTATTGTGCGGCCGGCTCCCGTCATTGTGCGCCCCCGCCCACTCATTGTGCAGCCGGGGCCACGCTACTACCGGCCCCATGCCGTGCCTTATCGGGGTGGCCGCCGTTGGCAGTAGGTTCCTCGACCACAAAGAAGCCCGTTCTGCTAGCAGAACGGGCTTCTTTGTGGTCGAGGAGAGCTGTTAGCCCGCCTCGTAAAATCCTCGTTTGGGCTTAGAAAGTAAAGCGTAGGCTGACAGCGGCATCGTTGTAGAAGCCGGTGTAGCCATCAAATACTTCAAAGAAAGGCTTGTAATCGACGCCAACCACGAAAGGCAGGTCCTGCATCTTGTATTCGAGGCCTAGAACCAGGTCGGCTCCAACTACCACGTAGTTTTTGTCATCGTCGTAATAGACGTTGTAGTAGCCTTTGTACTTACCGTTTCTGTAGAAGCGCTCCACGTAGTAGTAGCGGCCTTTGTAAGAGCCAATGTGGGCACCCGCACCGTAGTAAAATTGCAAGCCTTTGATGTCGGAAACCTGGTGGTGCTTTTCCAGCAGCACCGTGAGGCGGGCACCACGAGCTTTGTACTCGGTAGTGAGCAAAGCTTCCAGCGCCACGTTGTTTTTGCCGCTGATGAAATGTTTGAACGTAAGGCCCGAGGAATAACCTCCCCCGCGCAGTCCTAATCCGTTTTTGTAGCCACTACCGCCCCCGCCACCTTTTTTATTTTGGGCCGAAGCCAGGCTGAGGGCCCCCGAGAGCAACAACAGGAGCAGGCTGAAAAACAAACGCTTCATGTGCGAAAGAAAGAATGGGAAAAGTTGATGTTCCGGCGAAAGTACAACTTATTTCCTCAAGCACATGCGTAAATCTAGGCTATTGCTAGCTGAGCTATTTCATCGGAGAGGTGCACCTGAATGCCGGTGTCTTCATTCTCGGCGGCACGGAGCATAGCTTGGGCCACCGTAAGGGCTGGTATGGGCCGGTACTTACGCAGGGCTCCCACTAGCACGGGGCGTAGCATTCGGAGCCCTACTTCGCCTGCCCGTTCCCCCATGCGAGGCTCATTCCGCTCCCCGAGCAGCAGCGACGGACGAAACAGGTGAATGGCGCGGAACGGCGTTTGGCGTACAGCTTCTTCCATTTCACCCTTCACGCGGTTGTAGTAAACCCACGAACCGGCGTCGGCACCCATGGCGGATACCAGTAACAGCTGGACGGCAAAGTTGCCGGCAGTAAGGGCCGCCAGCTTCACCACATAGAGATAGTCGACTTTGTAAAAAGCCTCTCTGGAGCCTGCCTGCCGCATTGTGGTGCCCAAACAGCAGTACACATCATCGGCAATAAGAGCCATGCGGTGCTCCTCCAAATGGTCGAAGTCGAGGGTGCGCTGCTCCAGTTTTGGGTGCACTATCGGCACGGGCCGCCGCCCCACGGCTATCACTTTGGCGTAGCGGCCAGACGCGAGCAGCAGCGGCAGTAGGTGGCTGCCAACCAGGCCGCTGGCACCAGCAATAAGGGCAGTTTTCTGCATGAGGAAGAGCGAAAGAAGCGAAGGTGAAGTGGGGCAGAAGGGTGAAGCAGCAACTAATCGGAGCCGCGCGTAGCAGTCGGCAGCGACAATGGTATTGTGCGTGGTGCTACGGCAAAAGCAGCCAGCTGGCTAGCCGCGCACGAGAAAGATGCTGTTTCCGCTTCGCCCGTTGCTTGTCCTCAACTTTCTAAAATGCAGCCGCTGCTTTTCGATTGCAGGAAAAAGAAAAACGAAGAATAGTTACAAAATGATAGTATGCTACAACTCAGTGCTATGCTTTGATCTTATCTTCTACCAAGAGCCGCCTATCGGCAGACGAGCAGCCACAAAAAAGCCAGCTGAAGCGCGGGCTCCAACTGGCTTTCCTGTTGATACGCGCTATCGAAACGCGTCGGCAGAGCTATTCGCCCGCCACTAATTGAGTCTGCTCTGGAAACAGCTGCACCTGGCCGCGCTTGTAGAGCGTGCCCAGCGCTTTCTTGAATACTTTCTTACTCATGCCCAAGCGACGGTAAATATCGTCGGGCTCGCTCTTGTCGCCGAGCGGAATGGTCCCGTTGGGAGCTTTGCGCAGGGTTTCGAGGAGCGTATCAGCGGCGGCTAGCGCTTCGTCGTAGCCCAGGCGTTGGAGGCTCAAGTCGAGCTTGCCATCGGGCCGAATTTGGCGCACGTAGCCAGTGTGCACATCGCCGAGGCGCAGGGGCTTGAACACTTCGTTATGATAGAGCAGGCCTTGGTGGGTGCCATTCACAATGACCTTGTAGCCAAGGTCCGTTTCGTCGGCCACGAATAGCTCGGCAGCATCGCCGGGCTGGCCCGGAAAGGGCGCATCGCTCAGAAACCACTCCCACTTAGCCGAAGCCACAATCCGGTCCGAAGCTTCGTCGAGGTACACGAATACGGTTTCACGCTGACCGGGACGCAAGTTGCGGCGCTGGTTGCTGTAGGGGAGGAACAGGTCTTTTTCTAGGCCCCATTCCAAAAATGCACCCGTTGGCGTCACGTCGCGCACCGTAAGCGCCGCAAACTGCCCGACGCGAGCCAACGGGTCCAGCGTGGTGGCAATAAGCCGGTCTTCGGAGTCGCGGTATACGAACACGCGCAGCACGTCCCCGATTTGGGTGCCCGGTGGCACGTACTTGCTTGGCAGCAGCAGGTCGCCATCGTCGGAAGTTAGGTAGAGCCCAAAGTCGACGGCGCGGGCCACTTCCAGATCATTGTAATCACCGAGGTTCATGTTCGTCAATTGAGAATTAAGGAGGTAATTAGCAGTGCGATAGTAAGCTGTTGATATAAGATGCTTTACTATTCATCCAATATCTAACTACTTATCACCTACTACTTGAAAATGGCATTCACGGCGTGTGGGGAGTCTTTTTACGCGAAAAAGACGGCTGCCGCCATCTAGCCGATTCGCGCGTTTGGGCAAAGGTCCGCAGAACTTGCGCCCGGATGGCTTTTTAGATTTTCTTTCTCAAGCTTTCCTGGCTTTCCTACTCGTAGCGCGCAATGCTTGGCTGGCCGAAGCTGAAGTCGCTGAAGTCGTAGTAGGAGCGGGAGCTTTCGTAGATGCGGTAGCCATTGGGAGTGGCTAAGCCGCGCGGGTAGAAACCGAACAAAATCTGGAAGGTGCGGAGCGGCAGGTACTCGTTGCGGAAGCGCAACCCTACGCCAAATCCAGTGTAAGGCTTGTCCTTGAAAGGCAAGGCGCGGTTGGGCGTGGAGCCGTTCAGCCAGGCTGCGTCGGCGAAAAGCACGCCCGCCAGCCGGAAGCCTAGAAACGACACGGGCGTGTACACCGTCGTTTCGTAGTTGAGCACCACACGGCTCGTACCCCGCAGGTTAGTGGCCGGCTCGAAGCCGCGTAGGCCCCGGTCTCCCTCAATGGCCAGCAACTCCTCGCCCAGGCGGCGGTTGAAGCCGATGGCGTTGCGGTTCCAGAGAAAGTGCCGCCACTGATAGTTGCCCGTATGATAGAGGCGCGTGAAATACAGCACTTCCGTGCTCGCCAGCCCTTGCTGCCAGTGTTTGTCGGACTGGCGCACGAACGAGCCAAACTCGCCGCTCAGGTACAAATAGCCGCGCCGCGGACTATAGGTGGCCGTCGAGACTCGGGCTCCATAGTAATGGCGGTTGCTCTGGTCATTGACTTCGTAGCCCACCGTGGCGCTGAGCTGCGTACCCGTCGGAATGTCCTCGGTTCGGCCAAAGCCGAACAGGTATTTGTCTTTGTAGTAGCGGCGCAGGCTGTAGCCTACCGTCCCGAGCATGGTGCTAGAGCTGAAGTACTGCTCGTTGGGGCGGGCCGAATAGTTGGTGCGCAGCATGCGAGCCGCCAAAATTAACCGCGCAGGGTTGTCGTGGCCCAGGTCGTAGGAGGGTAGGGGCAGGGCACGTCCTAGCCAGACATCCTGCGTGCTGTAGCGCCGCGGCAAGTAGATGGGCGGCTTACCTTCGGCGGCAGTATCGGCGTAATAAAGCCCCTGATCATAGAAATTCAACGACAAAGAGCCCGCGTATTTGGTGTTGATGGAGTAGAAGCCGCGGCTGAACGTAATGCCGCCGTACCGGTTCTGATACTCGTTGTGGTAGCGCGCTTCGCCATTGATGAAACTACGGAAAGGCACGAGGTAGCTGCCCTCGTAACTCCAAGGCTGCGGCGAATTTGCGCCATACTCATACGAGTTGCGAAACTGATGGCCCTGCCCCAGAAAATTAAGGTCGCGCAATCCAATGATGCCGGCCCCCACATCGCGCAATTGAAACGAACCACTAAGACTGAATACATCTTTCGTCACGATTTCAATGTCCACGCTGTCGGCGGTGCTGGTGCGCTCATTCACGAACACGCGGGCATCTAGGATCTCCTGGGTCTGGCGCAGCAAACGTTCCGATTCGGCCAGCTCCTGCGGCTCCAGTTCCTCGCCCACCCGAAACATGAGCAACTGCCGCACCCGCGCCCGGGAAGTCTTAACGTGCAGAGCATTGCCGGTTTTCTCTAAGATATTGCGCGGGGTCCGTGTCGAGTCGCTGATGCTGTAGCCGAAAGACGTGAGCGTACGGATATTGATGCGCCGCACGATTTTATAGTTGTGCCGGTCGTATTGCCGGTCGAGCAGGGCGGCATCGAGGCCCGCTTGGTCTTCGCGGCGCGTCGTGAAATTAAACAAAGCCGCCGCCGCCTTTCCCGCAATGGTTTTGCGCCGGGTGTAGTTTTTCAAACCCATCAGCAACCGCTCTTCATTGAAACGGCGGCGCAAGGAATCGGGGCCAGTGGAGCTGGTGTTTCGGGCGGTATCGGGTGGTGTTATGGCCGTCGACTGGCCTGCGACCGGGCCAACTGCGCTCAGCCAGCCCAGCCATATCACCCAGAAAATACGCCCCCAGTTCTTCATGTATAAAATAAGCACGACCCAGCCACCTTCCTGCAAGATACGGCGGTCTACACGGATTTCGATGTTAGATTTTGAGTGCGAAACGCCGCTGGCATACGGATGGGTTCAGCTCCCTGCAACTTGCCAAAGCGGCCCGGTTTTCCACTTGCATTCTGGACTTCGAGCCCAGCTTACACGGATAAGGTGCGCCACTCGCTTCGAGAAGTAAAGCCATTAGCTAAAACTCCTGTTACTGCGCCGGTAAATACTGCCGATGGCTGGAACATTTCCAAAAAAATTAGCCTTACATATATTGCGTAAGTGCGCGCAAGCTTCTACTTTTAAGCCCAGATACCGCCCCGATGAACGAACAGCGCATCCAGGAAAAGCTAAGCATTTTGGCAGACGCCGCGAAGTACGATGTGTCGTGCTCTAGCAGCGGCGGCAAGCGTAAGAATGAGAATCGTGGTCTGGGCAACGCCGAAGGCATGGGCATCTGCCACAGCTACACCGAAGATGGTCGTTGCGTGAGTTTGCTCAAGATTTTGCTCACCAATCACTGCATTTTTGATTGCGCCTACTGCGTATCGCGCCGCTCCAACGACGTTAAGCGCGCCGCCTTTACGGTAGAGGAAGTTGTGGACCTAACCATGAACTTCTACCGCCGCAACTACATCGAAGGCCTGTTTTTGAGCAGCGGCATTTTTTCCTCGCCCGATTACACGATGGAGCGCCTCGTGCGCATCATCAAGAAGCTGCGTGCGGAGCACAATTTCAACGGCTACATCCACGTGAAGGCCATTCCTGGCGCTTCGGAAGAGCTAATTCAGGAAGCGGGCCTGTACGCCGACCGTCTGAGCGTGAACATCGAGCTGCCGTCGGAAATGAGTTTGACGAACTTGGCGCCGGAGAAAAACTACGAGGAGATTCTGACGCCGATGGCTCAGATTCGGGACGGAATTCAGCTGAACAAAGAAGAAAAGGCGCTTTTCAAGAAGGTGCCGCAGTTCGCCAGCGCCGGCCAGAGCACGCAACTCATCGTGGGGGCTTCTGAGGAAAACGATCTGCAAATCATCAACCTCAGCGATTCGCTTTACAAAGGCTACGGCCTGAAGCGGGTGTACTACTCCGGCTACATTCCCATCACCGACGACGCCCGCCTGCCACAGGTGACGCAACCCCCGCTCATCCGGGAGCACCGTCTCTACCAAACCGACTGGCTGATGCGCTTCTACGGCTTTCAGGCCGATGAAATTCTGGACCCTGCGCACCCCTTCCTCGACCTGGAAGTGGACCCCAAGCTAGCCTGGGCGCTGCGCAACCGGCACGTGTTTCCCGTAGATATCAATACCGCTGATTACGAGATGATTCTGCGTATTCCTGGTGTGGGTGCCCGTTCTGCCAAGCGCATTGTGGCCGCCCGTCGCTTCACGCCCATCACCTTAGACCATTTGCATAAGTTCGGGGTGGTGCTGAAGCGGGCCAAGTTCTTCCTCACCTGCCGCGGCCAAGCCCTTTCAACACGCGACTACGACGAGCAAACCATCCGCCGACAAATTCTATTCGGGGCCGGTTCTGTCCGCTCGGCCCTCGTTACGCAGCAACTCGACCTTTTCGCCCAAGCCAGTTGATGGTGTGATGTGCTGATAAAATAGTGTCAGCTTACACGAATCAAGCTCATCGTTTATTCGTCAACTGCAATGAAGAGCCTTCCGCCTGAATAACACTAGCACATAAGCACATCAACCAATCAGCACATCAATCCCATGACCATCTCACATCGCGCTACCGACGCGCCGGCCACCATCCTCGAAGCTCCCAAACCCGTGAAAGTGGCGCGCATGGCCTGCTGCTGCAAGCTTTCGGACCTGCTGCCAATGGTGCAGCAAATGCACCGCGAAGCCGCCCGCAGCAACGCCCAACGCTCAGAAGCCGCCTAATACCCTGGCGGCAGTCTTGAGCCGACGCAGTCGGCGCGACTGCCAGCCTCGAAAGCCGGGTCAGTCTTCAGACTGACAACCCATAAGAAGGCTACACCGTCTTTCCCACTTTCGCAAGTCTGAAGACTTGCCGGGCTTCGTGGCGGCCAGTCACGCCGACTGCGCCGGCTGAAGACTGCCCCCAGGCAGACTGCCTAGCCACAAAGCCGAGCAGGTTTTCAGACTTGCAGAAGTGGGGCGTTTGTATAGTGTCAGCCTGGAAACTGATTTAACCTCGTAGTTGGCTGTTATGCCGACTTCGTTGGTGTAAGACAGCTGCCAGCGGCATAAGCTTAACCACAACCTTCGGGCTCCCGGCTGGGTAGGGAGTTCATGGCTTTCGACATTGAACATCACTACATCCAGACGAATGGTATCACGCTGCACGTGGTGCAGTGTGGCCCGGCCCAGGGTCCTTTGGTAGTGCTACTGCACGGCTTTCCCGAGTTCTGGTATGGTTGGCGCCACCAGATTGAGATTCTCGCCGCCGCTGGCTACCGCGTGTGGGCACCTGACCAACGCGGCTACAACCTCAGCGACAAACCTCAGCGCGTAGCCGACTACCGCATCGAGCAGTTGGGAGCCGATATTATTGGTCTGCTAGATGCGGCGGGCCAGTCTACGGCCGCCATTGTTGGGCACGATTGGGGCGCGGCCGTGACGTGGTGGTTGGCGGCGCACCACCCGGAACGGCTGCGGCGGGTTGCTATTCTCAATGTGCCTCATCCGGCGGTGCTGGGGCGAGCGTTGCGCCAGGCGCCGCGCCAACTGCTGAAAAGTTGGTACATCTTTTTCTTTCAGCTGCCCTGGCTGCCCGAGAAGCTGTTTCGGCGGCACCATTACCGGTTTGGGCGCGGGTCGTTGCGCGGGACCAGTCGGCCAGGCACGTTTTCTTCCGATGACTTGCGCCGATACATCGAGACCTGGGCGCAGCCGGGCGCTTTGACGGCCATGATCAACTGGTACCGCGCTGCGTTTCGGAAGGCCCGGCGCGTGGGACGCATTGCAATACCTGTGCGAATACTGTGGGGGCGGCAAGATGCTTTCCTGGAACCCGAACTCGCCCAGCTTAGCCTCACCATGTGTGAGCAAGGCGAGTTGACGTATTTCGACCAAGCCACGCACTGGCTGCACCAAGAAGAGCCGGCCGCCGTGAATAAGTTGCTGCTGGAGTTTCTGGCGCGGCCGTAAAGACATCTCGGCATCTTGCGTAGCATCCTTTGCTATAGCTGAAACGTTAATTTGTACGCAATGAGTGGTGCTCTTAGACCTTATAACAGCAGGAAAACAGCCGCGGCAACTGACTCGGAAAAACCGCGCGTTGTAGCTCCGCAGTTCACCAATCCGCCGCTGGACTATGCATACGACGGCTCTTTTGAAGGGCTGTTGACAGTGCTGTTTCAGATCTACGACCGCAAAGCGGCGCCCAACAGCATACAGCCACTGACCACGGTGCAAGGCGGTCTGTTCGCACAACCCGTAGAAATTGACACCAACGAGACCACCGCAGCCCGCGTGTGGGACGGATTGTTGCGTTACATGGACAAGGAGGCCCGTACTCGCCTGTTCCATACTTTCCTTAGCGAGCAGCCCGACCGGGAGTTACTCATCCTCCGCTACGCCGACCTCGCCATGCGCGCTGGGCGCGACATCTCCGAAAATTACGCCGACGACAATGTGCGGCGCGTAGCCCGCCTGGCGCAACAGATGTACCGCGAAAAGCACCGCATGGAGGCCTTTGTGCGTTTTGAGAAAACCACCGACGGTCTATTCCACGCGACCATCGACCCAGATTTTGACGTGTTGCCCCTCATTGCGCCGCACTTCACTAAGCGCTACGCCGACCAGCGCTGGCTCATCTTCGATAAGCGCCGCCGCTACGGCCTCTACTACGACCTCACCCGCACCGACGTGGTACAGTTCGAGGCGCAGGCTCCGCAGCGCAGCTCCGCCGTTTCGGCCACGGTGCTCGACGAGCGGGAACCGCTGTATAAACTGCTCTGGCAGTCCTATTTCGACCACGTTAATATTCCAGAGCGCAAGAATATGAAGCTTCATCGCCGCCATATTCCCTTGCGCTACTGGCGCTACCTCAGCGAGAAGCAGCCGCGAGAGCAGCGTTTTGAGCCGATTAAAAACAAGCGGCCCATTCAGTAGTCTGCCCACGGGTGAGGCGAAAAGGCTAATTTGCGGCGTCAATAGAACGTAGTGGACTGGTGCGCTGCCCTTCTAGGAAGTGCACTTTTGGCTAAGTTTATCGAATTTCGAAACTAGCGTATTTCATGGGTAGCATACTCGTTTTTGGAGCCTCTGGGCAGTTAGGGCAGTGCTTGCAGCACGTGGCAAAGGAGCGTAACACCGCCGACCTCGTGTTTTTACCGGAAGCGGAGGCTAACATTCTCGATGTCGAAACGCTGCAAGACGTTTTTGCGCGCTACCAGCCAACTCACTGCATCAACTGCGCCGCCTACACGGCCGTGGACAAGGCCGAGGATGAAGTGGAAATAGCCCGCCGCGTGAACAAAGACGGCGCCGCTAATCTGGCCCGCTTATGCGGCGAATACGGCACCACGCTCATCCACATTTCCACCGATTTTGTCTTTGCCGGCACCGGCAACCAGCCGCTGCAAGAAACCGACGAAGCGGCACCAATCAGCGTGTATGGCCTCACCAAGTTAGAGGGCGAACAAGTCATTCCGGCGCACACGAACCGCTTTTTCATTCTCCGCACCAGTTGGCTATACTCCGAATACGCTGGCAACTTCGTGAAAACTATGCTGAAGTTGGGCCGGGAGCGGGACGAGCTGCGGGTCATCTGGGACCAAGTTGGCACGCCTACGTACGCCATTGACTTGGCCGGTTGCATCCTCACCATCATCGAAAGCCAGAACCAGCAGTTCGGCATCTACCACTACAGCAATGAAGGCGTCACGTCCTGGTACGACTTCGCCAAGGCTATTTTCGAGCTGAGTGACACGCCGGTCCGCACAATTCCTATCCGCACCGCCGAATACCCTACGAAAGCCACCCGTCCCGCTTATTCCGTGATGGACAAGACCAAAGCTAAAACGCAGCTACAGCTGACTATTCCGCACTGGCGCGACAGTTTGAAAGAATGCTTGAGCCGCCTGTAGTTAGGACTACATTATTCAAGGCAAAAAGGCCGCGCCAGGTAACCGGCGCGGCCTTTTTGATAAATCAGCACAAGACAAGCTCAGCCTGAACTGCTAGCCTATGCACTGCCGCTTGTACACGCCGGGGGTTACACCTTCGTATTGCTTGAATAGTTTCTGGAAGTAAGCCGTATTGTTGAAACCAGCCCGAAAGCATACGTCGGCCACCGTCACCAGCGGGTTGCGTAGGAGGCGTTTGGCTTCGGCCAGCCGCTCCTTAATAATGAACTCCACGGGCGTAAGGCCTAATTCGCGCTTGAACACCCGGAAGAAAGTGGCTTTGCTCATGCAAGCCAACTCACTAAGCTTCGAGATGGTAATCTGCTCCGTTAGGTGCTGCTTGATGTACTGCACCACGGCTGCGAAACGGTGGGTGGTGGCGTGCTTCTGGTAGTTGTTGAAAAGTAATTGCTGAGCCTGAGTTTGCATGAGGCGCACCAGCATTTCCTGGATGGTGAATGTGGCCAGCACATCCTTAACGCGGCCCGTGTCGCGGGAGAGCTGCACGAGGCGTTCCAGGGTGCTGGTGAGTTCGGGCGTGTTTTGGAAGTGCGCGAAGTTGGTGGTATCAAGCTGCCAGGGCAGGTGTTCTTCGGCGCGGGGCTGCTCTTCGTTGAGCAGGTCCACCGTTTGACGGATGGTGTCGGTGGGAATGGCCACGGCCAGGCACTGGGTGGGGTTTTCCGCGTCAGCTTCTGGGAAGTCGATGACCATCGTTTCTTGCTCGCCCACTACCACCGACTCGCCCGGCAGGTAGTCGAAGGCGGGGCGGCCGGCCAGGTGCATCACCTTCTTGCCCCGCAGCATGGTAGTCAGCACTACGTGGCCCATGCTCAGCGGCACCTGGTGCGCCGTACGGTGGGTTTCGAACACGTTCAGCTCAAAAGCTTCCATCGAATACACCGTACGGTTTTCAACCAGCGTGGCGAGCTGCTCGGGCTGGCGCAGGGCAATAGGGGCGGGCAGGTGAGACATGGGCAGGATGAAATGACGGAAACTTCTTCGTAACAGATGATAGGCGGAATTGTCAGCGTAACGCTGCACGGGTAGTTTTAGCCTGTCACGTCCAACATACTAGCTTGGTGAGTGAGTGGTCACAACTTGCGACTATCCGCCGCTAATCTGAGAGGATATTACAACTATTTCGGCAGAGATAGAAGCTAGCTTGGAGTATTCCAAACCAACCTCATTCTCACCCTGATGGAAACCCTCGAAAGAACCACCACGCTCGTCGCCCGGCCCCAATTCAAATCGCACTACGACAATTTTATTGGCGGTAAATGGGTGGCCCCGGTCAAAGGCCAGTACTTCGACAATCCCTCACCCATCGACGGACAGGCCTTTTGTAAAGTAGCCCGCAGCACCAAGGAAGATATTGAGCTGGCCCTGGATGCCGCCCACGAGGCTTTCAAAACCTGGAAAGACGCTTCGGCTACTACGCGCAGCAACATGCTGCTCAAGATTGCCGACATTATGGAGGCCAACCTGGAACATCTGGCCGCCGTGGAGTGCGTGGAAAACGGCAAGGCCATTCGCGAAACCATGGCTGCCGACTTGCCCCTCGCCATCGACCACTTTCGCTACTTCGCGGGCGTAATTCGGGCCGAAGAAGGCTCGGCTACGGAACTGGACAAGGACCGCGTTTCGCTGGTGATTCAGGAGCCGCTGGGCGTTATCGGGCAGATTATTCCGTGGAACTTCCCGCTGCTGATGGCCACCTGGAAAATCGCGCCCGCGCTGGCGGCTGGCAACTGCGTGGTGGTGAAACCCGCCGAGCAAACGCCCGCTTCCATTATGGTGCTCATGGAGTTGATTCAGGACGTGGTGCCCGCCGGGGTTTTGAACGTGGTAAACGGCTTCGGGCTGGAAGCCGGCAAGCCGCTGGCTTCGTCGCCGCGGGTGCAGAAAGTGGCCTTCACGGGCGAAACCACAACGGGCCGCCTGATTATGCAGTACGCTTCCGAAAACCTGATTCCGGTGACGATGGAGCTGGGCGGCAAGTCGCCGAACATCTTCTTTAAGAGCGTGATGGACGCCGACGACGATTTCCTCGACAAGGCCATTGAAGGCGGCGTGATGTTCGCCCTCAACCAGGGCGAAATCTGCACCTGCCCCTCGCGCATGCTGGTGCACGAAGACATTTACGACGAGTTCATCGAGCGCGTGATTGCGCGGGTAAAGGCCATCAAGCTCGGCAACCCGCTCGACAAGGAAACCATGATGGGCGCGCAAGCCAGCAACGACCAGTTCGAAAAAATCCTGAGCTACCTCGAAATCGGGAAGGCCGAAGGAGCCGAAGTGCTGGTGGGCGGCGAGGCGTACCAGCAGGAAGACGGCGCGCTGGCTGAAGGCTACTACATCCAGCCCACCATCTTCCGCGGCCACAACAAGATGCGCATCTTCCAGGAGGAAATCTTCGGCCCGGTGCTGTCCGTGACCACCTTCAAGACCACCGAAGAAGCCATTGCCATTGCCAACGATACGCTCTACGGCCTCGGGGCTGGCGTATGGACCCGCGACGCGCACGAGCTGTACCAAGTGCCCCGCGCCATTCAGGCCGGCCGCGTGTGGGTGAACTGCTACCACGACTATCCAGCTGGCGCGCCCTTCGGCGGCTATAAGGCGTCCGGTTTTGGCCGCGAGAATCACAAGATGATGCTCAACCACTATCGCCAAACCAAGAACATGCTCATTTCTTACAGCCAGCAGAAACTGGGTTTCTTCTAAGCTACAGTAAGATGTTGAAATAGAATCGTCCTCGTGAGTAGCTGATGTATCGAGCCCGCCAACAACTGGTGCTGCCGTGGCAACATGCATTGCAAACTCAGGAGGACGATTCTATTTTATATCTCGCTGTTCGTCACGCTGAAGCCGGCTTGTACAGCTCGACTTTCTGCAAATTATCAGTAAAGAATGCCGTAGAGTCGTTATGATTCAACTTGGCTGCTTGCGGCACCAACTGCTCCAAAACCTCCCATTCGTCTGCCTCAATGGCTTCACGGGCGGCTTCAATGACGGCCGGATTGTCGGTACCCCAGGCCAATGGACGAGGCTCGAAGCCAGTATACACCCCCTCATTGTCGCCACCAAATAAGGCTACGCACGGCACCCGCTCGCCTATCTGAATCGGGTGCAACGTGAGTTCAGGAATTGTTAGTTGCATCAGGCCCCACACGATGTTTCGTGGATTGGGGCCGTTACCGTTTTCCACGGCGGCGAGTATGGCTACGCGCAGTGGCGAGGTCGATGTGATAACTCCAGGAATGAGTAGACCGTTGGTATATGCATCACCAGTGAGCATTCGCCGAAAGCGCAACGCGAACAATCCTGCTGACATACCAATAATAAGCGCTATAAATCCAGCCCTGAGATGCCCTAAAGTAAAAAGCACGGCACTGATGCCAAGCAAACCTACACTCACAGCAAGCCCGATAAGTAAGTATTTCCGATAGCTGCGATGCGAAAGATCCAAGCGCCGGACTTTACGCATGTCGGGTTTAATATTGACGGCTCGGCTGGCCATAGAGGCGTTGAGAAACTCACCGGGGTCACCAATTTTTCGATCCATAGCTGACGTTAAAAAAGGATGGAGTATAAAACCAGCCTAAGTAAATACATTTTTTCGGCTCGTGTCCGAAACCTTCAAACTCATTATGCCCACCGAAACCACTCCCCGCGTCCTCGTAACGCCTGCCGCTGATAAAACCAAACCGGGACAGAAATGAAGAGTTGAATGCAACTTATCCAGTTCTTTATATTGAGCGTTCTGCTGCCTATACAAAGCAGCACGTAGTGAAAATCAAATGCCCTTCAACGTTCACATCCACACCGAGTATGACCGTACGCTAGGCGCACGCGTCCCGAAGACGGAAAATGCATACAAGGCAATGCGTGGGTTCCAAGCGTTGGGGTGCCACGTGGCGTTCTTCGACACACACGAAGAACTAGACTTGCAACTAAGCCGGGGGGATATAGTCGTAGGGTACATTAGCAACGCTGTGTACGCTTTCGACCGCTTAGAGGTAGAACAACCCGCCACCATAGATTATCCCCACGAATTAGAACCCTTCTACGGGCGACGTATTTGGCGTGGGAGGCTTTCAGAAGTCGCGGACCATCCGGAAACGTGGCCTGTTTTTGTCAAATCCCAAGCGCAGAAGGGCTTCACAGGAAAGGTCATCCGTACAGTCAAAGATTTACAGGGAACTGCTTATCAAAACTACGACCGCGACGTTATTATGTCCGAGGTTGTGGAGTTCGTGTCGGAGTGGCGCGGCTTTATTCGCCACGGGACAGTATACGACCTCAGAAGCTACACCGGACGCTGGGATGTATTTCCAGACCCCAAAGTAGTTCAAAGTGCCCTTGAGGCGTGGAAAACGTGCCCTGCGGGCTGCTCCATAGATTTCGGAGTTACCTCCGATGGGCGAACTTTAGTGATTGAGTGCAACGATGGTTTCGCCCTGGGCAGCTACGGTCTGAATCACTTGAAATACGCCAAGCTGATTAGTGCCCGCTGGCATGAAATCATGGGTCAACAAGACCCCTTCTTGTTTCTGAAATAGTGTTGACTTTTGACACAGCACGGGGATTAATAAAACTCTATATGCAGCAACTTGATACCTATATTATCGCAACTGTTGCTCTTAACTCACCAGCCAACGGAAGTTGGCGCTACCTGCCACCACCATGCCCACCGAAACCACTCCCCGCGTTCTAGTTACACCCGCCGCTGAGGCCACCATCGACCTACTCCGCGACGAGCACGGCCCGCTCATGTTTCACCAGAGTGGCGGCTGCTGCGATGGTTCCTCGCCCATGTGCTTCGCTAAAGGCGAGTTCCGGGTGGGAGCTAACGACGTATGGCTTGGCCAGATTCATGGCTGCGACTTCTTTATGAGCGCCAGCCAGTTTGAATACTGGAAACACACCCAGCTGACCGTGGACGTAACCAAAGGACGTGGCGCCAGCTTCTCGTTGGAAATTCCGCTCGGCGTACGATTTCTGATTCGCTCTCGTCTGTTCACAGAGGAGGAGTCCAAGAATATGGCGCCTATTTATGATGGAGAAGAATATCTCACTCGCCCGACAGAAAGCCTGTCTGGCTGAGTCAAAACTTTATTTTAAGGACGAGTATCTAGGTATTTATGCGGCGCCAAATCCGTATTAGGCCACGAGCAAATCCGTGTTTTCCAGTCGTTTTGAGAGGGTAGAAGGAGCGTATAGCCGTGCAGGCTGCTCCCTCTGGGAAGAGAGTAGTTCCACTGTTCTTTTCACCAATCACCATACCACCTCATGTTCTATCACGACAGAGAGCTCCAGTACAAAGTCCGGGTCGATAAGCCTAACCCTGCTTTTGCACGCATGTTGCAGCAAGCCATTGGCGGCATTGAAGGCGAAATCCGGGTGTGTTTGCAGTATTTATTTCAGGCCTGGGGTGCACGCGGACCGGAGAAATACCGCAACATGCTGCTCGAAACGGGCACGGAAGAAATAGCGCACATCGAAATGCTGGCAACGGCCGTGGCGCTCAATCTGGAAGGTGCTCCAACGAGCATGAAAGATGATTTTGCCAACGATAAAGTAATAGGAGCCGTGCTGGGCGGCATGGACCCCCGGCAGGTGCTTTCCTCTGGGCTGGCGGCTTTGGCTACGGATGCTAACGGAGTGCCTTTCAACGGCTCCTGGGTGGTAGGCAGCGGCAACATAGTGGCTGATATGTACAGCAACGTGGCCGCCGAGGCTACTGGCCGGACCTTGGCCACGCGCCTCTGGAACATGACTGACGACCCCGGCATGAAGGATTTCTTGTCGTTCCTGATTGCCCGCGACACTATGCACCAAAACCAGTGGCTGGCTGTAATCGAGGAAAATGGCGGCCTCAACGCGCTGCCCGTGCCCAACAGCTTCCCGCAGAGCGAAGAAGTACAAGGCTTCAACTATGCTTTCGTGAGCACCTACGTCGGCAACGACACCACCATCGGCGGCCGCTGGACAGAAGGTCCATCCATCGACGGCAAAGGCGAGTTCCACGTGAAGAAGGCCGCGCCACTGGGGGGCATCCCGGTACTGGCGCCCCCGAAGCCCGATGGCTTTGCTCAGAAAGAGCAAATGACCACCACGGACTCCATCATCGGAACCGTGAAAACCAAAATTGAAGGCGCGCTCAGCGGCAGCGGCGGCCACTCTAGCGAGTCGTAGTAGGCAACTGTAATAAGCATGAAAAAGCCCTGGCAAACACTTGCCAGGGCTTTTTGTATGAGGGAAGCCCAAGTGTATCGTTAATTACGGGCTTTTACGCCGAGGCCTTCTAGCTGCACGTAGCTGAGTTTCCAGGCGTTGTTTTTCTGTTTTTTCCAGAGCAGCAGAAAATTGCCTTCGCCTTCGCCGCGGGGCTCGTTGGGCCTTTCGGGCATTACTTCCGTCGAGAATTTGCCGGCTTCGTAGGCGATATTGGCGTCGATGCCGGAAGTGGTGGCGTAGGTTTTGAGGTTGGAAATGGTGCCCATGGTGGCGCGCACCCACTTATCGGATACTTCGGCCTTGCCATTGAAGCGCGTTTCGCCCTGGGCGTACTGCACGTCGTCGGCTAGCAAGGAGTCGAGTTGCACGGTGTTTTTGGCATTCCAAGCGCCAATAAACTGCTGGTTGAGACTCTGCACGTTGACAGCAGCGGCGGTTTCTTCCGACTTAGAGCCGGAGCAGGAGGCTAGCAAGACACTCCCGAGCAGGAGACCGAGAAAGGGTTTCATGAGAACAAAGGGTTTGGTGAAGGTGAGAGCAGAACGGGAAAACAAGCTGCGAAGGAACAGAAAACCCAGGTCCAAAGACCTGGGTTTTCGGCACGCTGCGAAGAAAAAGACTACCAGCTCTTGCGACGAACCTCAGAGTTCGGATAAGCTGCGGCGCTGGCGCTGTTGGTGTTGTTGGGCAAGTACACTACCCCGGAAGCTGAAGCAGCAGGCGTATATACCATGCTCGTATTGAGGTTGTATACATCGTCGGCGGAAAGGGCCTTGGTGGGAGCAGGCGCAGAAGAAGACTTGGCGGCCAAAGCTCTTTCTCTAGCTGCGCCAGCCCGGAAGGCAGCCTCGCGCTGGGCGGCGGCCCGATTGGCAGCGGCTACGCGGGCGGCTTCGGCTTTGCGCTTATTGTCGGTGTGCTTGCCAATGGCGTATCCTACGCCGGCACCGGCTACACCGCCTACAACACCACCCACGGCGCGGTTGCGCTTGTTGATGATAGCGCCAGCAGCGGCCCCACCTAGGCCGCCAATCACGGCGCCTTTAGCTTGGGGGCTCCACTTCTTTCTTTCCTGAGCTTGGGCGAAACCACTGAAAATTGTGGTGAAGAGAATCACAAGGGCGAAAATGAAACTGACCTTTTTCATGACTAAATGGTTGGAGTTGGGTGGGCTTGTTGCCCGGGTATGATGGGTAGATTACAAGCACCATGCCAGTACGAAAGGACCAAGTTTGAGGTTTGACTCGACACTAGCAGTAGAAGGTGAGAAAAGCGGCGGGCCGCGGGCCGCCAAAAAGTGGGTTAAATATACAGCAATTCAGCTTTTTGCGTACAGTTAGCCATGAAAGAAAAACTACTGTTGCGCGTAGCCGAAAGTTTTTCACTGACGGGCCTCGGAGTGTTGCTTTTTCCTGGTGAGCTATCCCCCGCGCTTGCCTCATTCGAGCTTCACATGGCCCTGGCTCTAACGCTGCGCTACCCCAACGGCACCGAAGAGCCAGCCGTGGGCAGCGTAGAAGAAGTAGCCCGCTCTGAAACTCCCAAAATTCGCGCGCTCCTGTTCACACACGAAGACGCAACCCCAGTCCCCGCTGGCACGGGAGTATGGTGGAACGGCGAGGAATCCGGCTGGTAGCTTGCTTGAGTGCTGATGTTGTGGACGCCTGCCCGTCTGCCCGCTTTTTTGGCGGGCTGACGGGTCGCCGCCTGCTCCTATCAAGCAAGTACAACAGGCTTAAAAGCTCTGTACACTGCAACCCAGGTTAAACACTCATAAGCAAACTAGCCCGACGACTCTACAAGTCGCCGGGCTAGGAAAGAACTAAGCCAGGACTTACGCCCGGCGGCGCTTGTTTAGCCCCGGAGGGGCGGTATATCGGTAGAAAAAAAGCCGCGCTATGGAACCAAGCCCCGTCGGGGCGACACCAATTGTTGAACGGGTGGTGTCGCCCCGACGGGGCTGTAGTGGTTTTTACCGGCTGATTTCTACCGACATACCGCCCCGCTGGGGCTTCCCACAGGCCGCCGGGCATAAGTCCTACAAGCATCAAAACCAGCTGCTACTGAAGCAAAGTGCCAACGGCTTTCTTGAGCGTGGCCGAACCGCTACCCCACTCTCGCAGCCGCGCCTGCACGGTTTCCGGTGTGGGCTGCTGGGTGCGGCTCGTAAGGTCGGCGTAGGTTTCGATGAGCTTGCGGGTGTTGCGCAGCGGAGCAGCGGGCAGTAGCGGCAGCAACGTGTTGAGGAGTTGGCGCAAAGCGTCGTCAATGGCAGGGCTGATGGCGCGGGCCTGGGCCAAGTTGTCGGTGAGGCGCTGCACGGGCGCGTACTCCCCAACCAGCAATTTGCCCAGCGCCGTACCCAAGGCTACCGGTTCGAGCCGGCGAGTTTCAATAGCTGACAGCAGCACTTCCAGCGCCAGCGCCCGGCAAACGGGCGCGCTGTGGGTGAGGCCGATGGCTAGTAGCGTCGCAATGGGTTCCTCGAAGCGCGGGCCGGCACCGAGCAGGGTAGGCAGGAACTTTTGCATGGCGTCGCGTCCTTCCGAGCCCATTTCGTTGGTGCGGCAGGCATTGCGGAGCAAGTGCCAGTACACTGGGCTAGGGTTGTTGGGTAGCACCGAGAGTAGGAACGGTAAATTGTTGGTCACCGACCAGAGGTGGTAGTAATTGCTGTAGCTCTCCTTTTCCTGCGGCTGCCGGACGTGCAGCGAGTAGAGCAGCAGGTGCGAGGGCAACGGCTGGCTTTCAGGCTCCGGACTCAGCTGTAGCTCCTGCCAGGTGTGCGTGACTTCAGGCTGTTCCTTGTTCCAGCTTTGCTTGTAGATAGTCGACTGCTGCTGGAAGTGCCAGGTGGGTTGCCAGGGCGTAGCTACGTTAGGGTAATCGGAGAGGCTGCGGAGTTCTTCCAGGGTTGCCTGCGGGTAGCGAGTCCGGGCGGCCATGGCCCACAGCCAGGGCAGCGCTTCCTGAAGCGAGGAAACGGGTTTGGGCCGGAATGGTATAAGCTTCGCCAGGCGCTTCGTGAAGTTTTTCACGGCCGACTTACCAGCTACCGCCGCGGCCGGAATGGGTAAGGGCTGTTCGGCAGCAGGAGCCAGGAACCAGTCGAGCAGTTCCCGCAGCTCATCGGACTGAAGCTGGGCCAACTGCTGACGGGCGGTGGCCATTTCGTCGGCGGCACTCACGGCCGTGCGGGCTAGTGCTATGGCCAGGTCGGCGGGGTTGGGCTCTTGGCCGGCAGCTTGGTAAACGAGCAGCTTTTGCACCAGCATCGAAGGCGCTACCCAATGCGGTGCGTGGCTGGGGGTGCTCAGCAGTGGTAGGGGCGAGGAGGTTTGCATCTGCTCCTCCACGGCCGCGAGCCGCTGTTGCTCTACCCGTAATAGAGGGTCGGGCCGGCTATACTGCTGGTTGGCGAGGGAAACTTCCGGCACCTTGAGGCGCACGAACCCCGTGAACCAGCTGATGAGCAAGGCCCAGATCAAATCATGCTCGCCAACGCGCCAGTCGGGGCGGTGCTCCAGCAGTATGGTGGTCGTTTCTGCCTCGGTCTTGTCTTTCAAGGCCCACGGCATAGCCTGGTGCATATAGGGCCGGAGCTGCTGCTCGTAGCCAGCCGGAAACTGCCCCCGCAGCCGCAGCAAGCCATCGAGCCAACGTTCTACGGCGGCTGGTTCTTTGTGCTGAATCACCTGCCCGGTCAGAAACAGCAGCTCGTGCCAGTCCCGCACCGGAGCAATGGCCGTGGCGGGAGATATGTCCGGGGCAAAGCCAGCGTGCGGCGCGTAGGTTTCGGCAGTTGCCGTCGCGGTTTGCTCGTTCGGGGCCGTCAGAAACGGCGCTACCACCTTGCGGGCGGGCGGGTTGAGCAAGTCGGCGTAAAGACTGATGGAGTCGGTGACTTCCCCTGCCTCATCGGAGGAGAGCAGGGGCTTTTTGGCGCTGAGGATGCTGGCTAGCACCTTGGCGGCGCGTTCCTGCACGCTGGCGTCGGCATTGGCTAAGGCCGAGGCGCTGAGGCGGGCCAGCGTGGGCGCCAGCGTGGGGTCGCGCTTGAGCAGCTTCTCGAACCCCCCAAACAAGGTGCGCAGGCCGGTTTTGAGGTCCTGGCGCGTGAGCAGGCCTTCGGCGTAGAGCAGCAGCGGAGCAGGCTCGAACACCGCATCCGCCCACAGGTCTTTGAGCTGGTCGAAGGCGAAATTGACGACCAGCGGCAGTGAGTGAGCCAGCAGCTCTACCAACTCAGCTTGCCGGGCCATACGCTCCTCGGCCGTGGGCCGCAAAGCCGTAAACAGGTTCTTGAACCACGTCAGCAGCGGGCGGCGGAAGTCGCGGCGGAGCGCCAGCAGGCAGCGCGTGAGGATGTCGGCCCGGTCGAGGTGGCCCGACTCAATCAGGGACGGAATCAGCGTGAGCCAGGAAACCAGCTCACGTTCCTTGCCGGTCCAGGTGCTACTAGAATCGGCATTCGTGTCGAAGTCGAACAAGAGCGGGATGTCGCGTTGCAGCAAGGTATCATCGGCGCGCAGGTCTTGCAGAATCGACTGGTCGTAGCCTTCAATATCACTGCCCTTTACGCTGTTGCGCCGCCAGTTGTAATGGTTCAGCATATGCGCTACTGATTGCGCAAACAGCCACGGCTCGTGCGGCAGCAGCTCCCGCTTCTCTAACGCGCGCAGCACCCGGTACTGCGGCGCCGACCACGGATTGGAGCGCGTCAGGCGAGTCAACCAATCGGCTAGCCAATCGGGCCGGGCGTGTTCGAGAACAGTGAGGAAAGCGGGCTGCTCTGCGGTCGGTTTGTTAAGATTGTCAACCTCGAACTCCAACCGCGTGTCGAACCCACGCGCCAGCGCCTCCTTGCGCGAGTACGTAGCCAGGCCCGCCAGAAACAGCATGTTGGTTTGCTCCGGCGTAATGAGACAGTTCCACTCAAATTTGCCCGGCTTCACTTCGCGCTGCTTGTATTCCTCTAGCTCCTTCTTGAGGCTTTTCGCCTTCTGCCGCACGGGCACAATGTTTTTCTTGTCCAGTTGCAGCAGAAAAGGCATTAGTTCATTGGTCTTCTGCTGGCGGATAATCTGCTCAAAGGTTTCAGCGGCGGAAACGTTGGACATACGGAAGGCTACTTGGTTTTATACAAAAGTGGAACGTAAGGGTGTAAGCCCGTTTCATGGGCAAATCGATATAGGCACTATTTACTCACTCCGAAGGAAGAGCGAACAAGCCGAGAGGGGTAATTACAGGAAAAACTACATTTCGTGGCTGTTCCGGCAACGGCTTCGTTGTTCGCCAAGCGCTTAGCTAGGATGTGCGAACAGTCAGTCGGAAAGACCGTCATGCAGAGGCGCAGCCGTAGGGGGTAAATCTTTTTTGACTATTACCCTGACATCAGCACGCGAGATGCTTCGGCTGCGCCTCTGCATGACTGTTCACCCAAGGAGAATAGATTCCGGCTGTTACGGCCATCACTCTCCAGGTGCGAACAACGAAAAACGAACAGCGAAAACCATTTTGCTAGGCGAAGCGCATCTGGGTGGCCAGAATGTGCTTGCAGGGGCCGCGCTGGCCCTGATGGTCGCTGAACCAGGTGCAGGTGCAGCGGGGCGGCTCGGCGCCGCCTACCAGCACGGTGTGCCACACGCCGGTGCCCCGCACGCGGGCTTCGGTACGGCCGCCGGCTCCCACGCCCACTAGCTGCACATCGTCGGCGGCTTCGAGCAGGGCGCGGGCGTTTTTCAGGCGCGGATTCAGACTCAGGATGCGACCCATCTTGAAGGGCAGGCGCCGGTAGAAATGCTGGTTATCGGCCAGGTCGAAACCGAGCAGGCCCATGGCCGAGAGGCTGGCGCAGAGCCGGTCCACGGTGTTGGGGGCAAGGTTGTTTTCGAGGGCGAAGAGGGTGGGATTGAAGGTTTCGTTGCCCCGGAACAGGCGGTTGGCGCCGGCCACCCACTCAGCGGGCAGCTCATCCATCAGTGTTTCGAGCTGGTTGCCTTCACCCGAAAACCCGCGCCACACATCCGCCGACAACGCCAGCAGAAACCGTTGCCCGCCCCCCAGCTCCAGCACGAAAGCCGCCGACTGGCCATCGGGCGTAGCAAATACGCGCACGGCCTCGCAGAGCGGGAGCAGGCCTTCGAGCAGGCGCAAGCGGTGCACGCCGCCCACGCGCACCGCGCCGGGGCTGGCTACCGGCGCGAAGCTAGGCCGTGGGCCGCGCAGCACTAGGAAGAAGTCGGTTTTGGTGGAACCGGCCGGCAGGCCCTGGATGAGCTGCACGGCTTGCACGCGAGTAAGGCGCAGCTTTTCCTCCATCAGCGCCAAGTAAGCTTGCACGCTTGTGAGGCCCTTGATCCAACGTTCCGGCAGGGTCACTTTGCGTTCCACCACCTTGCCCGCGGCCCGTTCCAGCACCACTTCCTTCTCGCCCACCGACAGAATAACGGGCTCGGTGCGGGCAATGCGGGCCAGGGCGTTTACCATCGGCTCGTTAAAATCGACGTTGGTGGTGCCGCTGCTCAGGAATTCACCATCGAGGGCCTCGGAGTTCAGATCGAGGCGGGCGTAGACGCCGTTGCAGGACGAAAACGCCTCGAACCGCAACTGTCCCGCGCCGGCCGTCACGATAGGGTCGCGGAGGGCAGCACTCTGGGGCACGAAACGCGAAGCCACCACTTTGGCCAGGGTGCTCAGGCCCCGCGCCGCCAGCCAGGAGTCGCGGAGGCGGCCCCAGAAGAAGCAGGAAGTATCGGTAGTGGCTTGCTCTTCGGCGAAGGCGGAAAGCAGCAGGGAATTGCCTTCCGGGCGAGCTTCAAGAGTGGAAGGACGGGCGTACGCGTAGGCAAAATCAGACATCGGCAGATAGATGAGTTTCAGGTACTAAGAAACCACAAAAAAGCCCCAAATACTAGTTATTTGGGGCTTTTTTGCTTTAAAAAATGATATCCAAAGATTGAGAAAACTATGCTGTCAAGCAGCGTATTTCGTGCATCAACTTGGGCTTACGTCGACAGCAACAACTACGGTGTCCCGAAGGCGCTGAGAGCGGTACCAAAGCTGCTATCTGCCACTAAACTCAGGGACAAGAAGAGTTAGAACAGAAGGATGCGTCATTCCTCTGTCCGCCTTTTACTAGGCCACCTCACAGGACTACAAGAAAAAGGATATTTGACTACTTGCAGGTGTTATACCCTGTTTTAAACAATCATATATTTAAAATATATTATGGTTTTTTTTTAAGTTAATGATTAGTTTTATTAACTTGTTGTTCAGCGCTACGGATCATTCATCATTACTCTACTTCCATATATACCCGTTACATGTAAGCAGTGCACAAACAGCTTCATTTAGGAAAATGTACTAGTTTATAGTACCTATTCTTGGCTCCGTTCCGTCGTAGATGCTTGACTTATTTTGGTTGGGGGTTACTGCTTATATGTTGCCTTACCTTGTTTAGCCCCTCACTTCTTCATATTGACTTTTCGCGCTTCTCCGCTTAAATGAGATGTCTACGTCTTTTCCTTCAAATCAATTTTTCATGATTTTACTCCTTTACTCTACGTACTATGAAAAAAACACGTTTCTGGCCCTTGCTGATCGGTTCACTTGGGGTCTCTCTCTCTTTGTTCGGTCAGTGTAAACTGGACTACTCCAATTACCAAGTTGTTTTTGAAGACAACTTCGATACTTATTCTAACGTCGGACAACTCAGCGCTAAATGGAGCATTGGGGATCCTTATGAAGGCTGGGGCAGCGAACATTACAGTTGGAGCCAAGTGTCTCTGCAGCCGGGTGGCATTGTGCGCTTAACAGCGACTCGTATTACTCCATTCTGGATTCCTGTTGCTCCTCCTAATAAGCCTCGTCAGATTAAATATCTCTCTGGAAGGCTAAAATCCAAATTGGTTTTAGACCCGAGTCCCTACCCTGCTCCGGATCCTGGAGGATTTACCTACGGTTTATTTGAAATTCGCTGTAAACTTCCCACAAACAATAACGGTGATTGGCCTGCTTTCTGGTTATATACAGGCTCCACGGAGATTGATGTCTTGGACAGTCAAGACAATGGTGCTGATAGAGTGCAATCAGGGGTCCTAGATTGGGCAAAAAGAAATACTTATTGCGCCGCTCATCCGGATGAGTGTGATAATTATCCAGGTCATGAATGGACCAGTGGTGGTATTTCGGTTAAAGATGGCCCAGATCTAAGCCAAGCGTTTCATACCTATTCGGTCATGTGGACGCCAACGCGGGTCACCTTCTTTTTTGACGGCCGCGAGACGTATACTATTGATTCCAGGCGAGTTCGAACGTATCCAGAGCCCGCTTTTATCTTAGCCAACTTGCAGATGACAACATACAGCGAAATTTCTGAAGCGCACATGGATATTGATTACATCCGGGTTTACAAACCCAGCGGCTATCAGGCTGGAGGGGTGAGTCCTGGAAATTACGACCTAGCTTACAAATCGAGTTCTGAATTCGTGAATTACTCGATCAACGCGGCCGTTTCCAATGCCCCCCTAGTAAGCTCAGCCGCGGGTTCGATTGCAACTAACCCTAACAACCCGAATGAGGTGTTCTATCGCGGTAATGACGACCGACTGTACCGGGCCCTGAAAGGCATTAACAATCAGTGGAGTGTTCAAGCGCTTCCCCACAACCAGAATAATTTCAATGATCGCGTTCATGGCGATGTTACCTTCAACGCGCAGTATGGTATTGTTACCTACCGGGGTTATGACAACCGCGTACAATACTTCGGCTTTTATCAAGGCTGGTACCATGCCGTTTTCGGGCAAACTTCTGCCTACTTAGCTAAGAATGCGCCCGGCAATTTGACGAACGCGGCCAATGGAGACATCTTCTATATCGGTCCAGACAACAAGGTGCATCGTATTATCGGTGGCACCTGGACTCATGAACTGTTACCTTACACGTACGAGAGTGCCAGCTTCGCTCTTGGCGATATTAATGTCGCCACTAATATGACCGTGTTTTACAAAGGAAATGATAACCGCTTGCAGGCCTTTTGGCGGGATGGAAACGGTACATACAATCATACCTGGATTGATGATGCCTGGAGCACGAGAGAATACGAAGTTTCTCCCAAACCATATTCAATTGCTCCAATAGCGAACAACGGAAGGGTTTACTACATTGGTACAGATGACAAAATTCATGAGTTCGCGTTTGTGGCTGGCGATTGGAAATCCACTTTACTCCCCCACGACTATGACAACGTAGGCGGCGTTGCGAACCGTGCGACCTACGCTAAGGGCAATATCATCTGGGATGAGGCCTCTCAACGCGTGGTGTACATAGGCTACGACGGCCGGATGCAAAATTTCTACCAAGCGAATAACACCTGGCAGCACTGGTGGGTTGACGACTATTGGAATACTACATTATTTAATTCCTTCACCAACGGTTCATCGAATCAGTATTCGTCACTCTCCGTGAATAGTGCAGCCGTATTCTACTGCGGCAAAGATAATCAGCTGCGCTATTTCCAGTATGGACCTTGTGAGAATTTGAATCCTAACGACGGCAGTACCATGCCGCTGTTGCGCGGAGCGGGCGTACTCTCCACGAAAAAGAACGAGTTAGGAGGACAATTGCAAGTATATCCTAATCCGACACAGGCGCACCTTGCCATTGAACTGCCACAAACGCTGAGCGCTCGGGAAAGCGGACAGTTCTTACTGTACGCCTCCACAGGCAATCTCCTGCAAACCGGAGTAGTCAAAGCGAAGCAGTTTCAAGTTGACGTATCCGGTTACCAGCCGGGTATCTACCTGCTAAAAGTAGTGATTGGTACCAGGACATTTACCCATAAAGTCATCAAGGAATAAGGTGCTATTAGCATGTCCGTGTTCAATACTCTTATTTCATCACTACCCTGGAATCCCTGCCTAAGCCAGATTTTGGGGTAGTGATGAGATAAGAGACTTTACAAAAGAAGTCCCGTCGGATCTTGTTCTCGTCCATGGCAAGTCAATCATACCATTGCTGTATGACCCACGAGCGATTGAATGAGCAGGGTTTATGAGTACACCACACCTTTGGCGAAAGTAATAGAGCTTCTAGACACGAATCTGCCTACTTGCTATAGGAAAATCACTCATAACGCCCGCAACGCCGCGATTCTGGCTCCTAGGCTGGCTGCGGCGTGGGGTGTTCACCTTCGCCAGGAGCGGCGGGGCCGCCGTGTTTCGCGTCGGGTTTGTAGTTGGCTTCCAGCTCGGCTAGCTTCTCTTTACCGTAGGCCATGCGCGTGATGAGCACGTAGAGCACCGGCACGATGAAGATGGCTAGGGAAGTGGCGGCCAGCATCCCGCCAAATACGGTCCAGCCGATGGTTTGGCGGCTTTGGGCCCCGGCGCCGGACGCGAATACCAGCGGCAGCACGCCCAGGATGAAGGCCAGCGAAGTCATCACGATGGGGCGCAGACGCAGGCGCACGGCTTCTAGGGTGGCTTCTACCAGCGGCTGGCCCCTATCTACCCGTTCCTTAGCGAATTCAATGATGAGGATGGCGTTTTTAGCCGACAAGCCAATGAGCGTAATCAGGCCAATTTGGGCGTAGACGTTGTTGGTGAGCTTGGGCAGGAAGGTGAGGGCCAGAATAGCCCCGAAAGCACCCACCGGCACGGCTAGCAGCACCGCAAACGGCACCGACCAACTTTCGTAAAGCGCCGCCAAAAACAGAAACACGAAGGCAATAGACAGCGCGAAGATGTACACCGTCTGGCCGCCGGCTATCAACTCTTCCCTAGTCAGGCCCGAAAACTCGAAGCCGTAGCCCTGCGGCAGCGCCTGCGCGGCGGTTTCCTGCAAAGCCTTGATGGCATCACCGGAGCTGTAGCCGGGAGCGGCGTTGCCGTTGATTTCGGCCGAGCGGAACAGGTTATAGTGCGAGATGAGCGGGGCGCTTTCCGTGCGCTGGTAGCTGGTGAGCGTGCTCAGAGGCACCATGCCGCCCGTGCTGTTGCGCACGTAGTACTGGCCCAGGTTGCTGATGTCGCCGCGGTACATGGAGTCGGCTTGGGTCACGACGCGGAAGTTGCGGCCGTAGACGGTGAAATCGTTGACGTAGGCGCTGCCCAGGTAGGTGCGTAGCGCCGTGCCCACGTCGGAAATCGAGACGCCTAGCTTCTTGGCTTTTTCCCGGTCGATGGTGAGCTGGTAACCGGGCGTGTTGGCGGTGAAGAACGAGAAGGGAGCCGCTACTTCGGGCCGCTTGCGCAACGCGCCGAGGAAGCTTTGGAGCGTGGCGTCGAAGTTGCGAATGTCGCCGCCGGCTTCGCGTTCCTGGAGCACGAAGGAGAAGCCGCCGGTGTTGCCAAGGCCCGGAATGGCGGGCGGCGAAATCACGACGATGTTGGCTTCTTTAAGGCGGCTCAGGCGTTTCTGCACGGTGGCTATCAGGCCCTGCAACTGTAGTTCCTTGTCTTCCCGCTCGTCCCAGGGCTGGAGTTGGCAAAACACCGTGCCGCTGTTCGATTTGGACGAGAAGTTCACGGCGTTCAGGCCCCCCAGGCCGGCGTAGTGCCGAATGCCTTTCACTTGGCTCAGCTCCTTCATAATCTCGTTGAGCGTGCTCACGGTGCGCGACGTAGAGGAAGCTTCCGGCAAGTTGAACGTCACGATGATGCGGCCTTCATCTTCGGTGGGAATGAAGCCTGAAGGCTTTTTCACAAACAGCAACACTGTGCCCACCACAATACACACCAGAATAACAACCACGAAACGCGCGTGCTTGATGCCGCTTTTCACGCCGTTGCCGTATCGGTTGGTCACCTTATCGAACCAGGTGTTGAACCGGAAGAACAGCTTGTTGAGGCCCTTCGATTGCTCGTCGCGCTTGCTGGGTTTGAGCAGCAGTACGCATAGAGCCGGTGTGAGCGAAAGCGCCACGAAGGCCGAAATCAGCACGGAAATGGCGATGGTGATGGCAAACTGCTGATAAAGCCGCCCCGTGATGCCAGGAATGAAACCCACCGGCACGAACACCGCCGCCAGAATGAGGGCAATGGCAATAACCGGCGCCGAGATTTCACGCATGGCTTGCAGCGTGGCATCCACCGCGCTCATGCCTTCCTCGTTCATGTTGTGTTCCACGGCTTCCACTACCACAATGGCGTCATCGACCACAATCCCGATGGCCAGCACGAAGCCGAACATGGTGAGCGTATTGATAGTGAAGCCCAGCGGAATGAAGAAAATAAACGTGCCCACGATGGACACCGGAATGGCCAGCACCGGAATGAGCGTGGAGCGCCAGCTTTGCAGGAAGACAAACACCACCACCGTCACCAGCAGCAGGGCCTCCACCAGCGTGTGCAGCACTTCCTCAATGGACACCCGCACTACCGTAGCGGATTCGAAAGGCACCACGTATTCGAGGTCGGCGGGGAACTGCTTTTTGAGCTGTTCCATGGTGGCATTCACGTTTTCAAACGTAGCCAGGGCGTTGGCGCCGGGGGCCTGATACACGAGCAGGTAGGCGGCGCGCTTGCCGTCCACGAAGGAGTTGTTGCTGTAGTTGAACTTGCCCAGTTCCAGGCGGGCCACATCCTTCAGATACACCACTGAGCCATCTTCGGGCCGGGTCTTGACGACGATGTTGCCGAATTCTTCGGTGGTGGTGAGGCGGCCTTTTACGAACACGATGTACTCGAAGGTCTGGCCCGTTTGCTGGGGCGGGGCGCCAATGGAGCCGGCCGCAATCTGGGCGTTCTGCTCCTGAATAGCGGCCGTCACTTCCTGGGCCGTTACGCCGAGCTGCGAGAGTTTATCGGTTTTGAGCCACACGCGCATGGAGAAGTCATCGGCCCGCGACACAATGTCGCCGACGCCCTTGGTGCGCAGCAGCGCGTCCTTGACGAACACGTTGGCGTAGTTGTCGAGGAAGGTGGTGTTATGGGAGCCTTTGGGGGCGTAGAGTGCCACCAGCATCAGAATGCTGGGGTTACGTTTGCGCACCGTGAGGCCCAGGCGCTGCACTTCCTGCGGCAATGTCGGCTGGGCAATACCCACGCGGTTTTGCACGTCGAGGGCCGCAATGTTGATGTCGGTGCCTACTTCGAAGTTCACCGTCATACTCATTTGCCCGTTGCTGGTGCTGTTGCTTTGCAGGTAGGTCATGCCCGGCGTGCCGTTCACCTGCACTTCCACGGGTGTGGCCACAGTTTGCTCCACAGTTTGGGCATCGGCGCCGGTATATATGCCACTCACCGACACGGTAGGCGGCGTGATTTCCGGGTACTGGCCGACCGGCAGATTCAGGATGGCCAGCGTCCCGACCAGCACTATCACCAGCGAGGTGACAATGGCCGTGACGGGACGCCGAATAAAGGTTTCTGCAATCATGGTGAGGCTGTTAGCTAGTGGCTACTGGGCTAGGGCTAGTTTTCAACTCCCCTCCTTTTTTCAAGGAGGGGTGGCCGCAGGCCGGGGTG
>NZ_JBTYZO010000028.1:0-75834 GCF_057808495.1 Hymenobacter sp. M1-2 | reverse complement strand
TTTTCACTTCTTCTTTTAGCCCTCTATAGCCTTTCTATACACTCATTACACGACCCAATATAAAACCACAACAATTATAGGTAATCTAGAATCATAGAAATATAATCTCTGTCTCCATGAAAATCAAAACCTTGCCCATTATCTGGCAGAGATATATTATTGTTCAATAGTTCTTTAAAGAACAGTTTCTTTGAAGCAATTACGTTTTTAGCAGCTTCGGTGCTACTGTTTCCTGGCATTGCCATTGGCAAACTTCTAGAGTGACTTAGGAACTGCGCAACACTCTCCTGGGCTGCCTCAGCATCAGGGTATGTTTTGGAAAAAGTAATATCAGCTTCGTCTTCGTCCCAGAAGTTGAATAAGACTTTTATCAATCTGTCATCCACCAGTGTAATACTCCTGATTACACCTTGGTACTCTGGCAAGTGGGTTTCGTTCAATATAGTAGTCATGGGATGACACAGTGTTTAAACTAAGGTGAAATTATGATTGCAGACTTCGTTCCGTCAGGAAATTTGATGTTGTAGTGGGGATTAAGATCATGCACCTTATTACCACTTAGGTGGATGACTTTAGATGTTGGATCTGCTGTATTTATCAAATCGCCTCTAAAAGTGCCTCTAGGTTGTCTCCAAAGGGTGCTCCATTTGTTTTCCACGGGGTTATGATGCCAACCAGGGAACTTGTCTACATGAGGCCTTAAATCGGGCATATTAGCTAAAAGCTCTCTGGCTTCTTCTACGGTCTTGACGTGTACATCCTCGCCATTTCGCAGCATGTTGAGCATCCTTTCCTTAGCAGCGTTCAAACATGCTAGGCCGAAGGCATCTATGTAGCACGCCGGATTATGGACGTATTTGTAAAGCAGCGCTCCACCATTGAGACCTATTGGGTCCTGTGAAATATATGCTCCCACTTCGGGATCATAATAGCGGAAACGGTTGTAGTATAGCCCGGTTTCGATATCCTCATATTGCCCTTGATAACGAAAAGGACAGTCCTGCGGCTTGCCTCGTCCCTGACGCACGGCTCCATAGCTGTCCAGGTTCATCTCCCAGATGGGGGCACCCTGGCTATCGTAGAGCATCAAGGGGGTACCTAAGTGGTCGCACACCACACTGTACGCCCCTTTTGCGGTAAGCTTGGCTGTCGGGGCGAAGCTATCGTCCTCGAAAAGCCAGGTAACCACGTCAGCCACGCCGCCCGCACCGGGTCCAACCTCCAATTCACTCCACTCGTGCAGCGGCTTGTTGCCGTCCCATACCCACCGCATCACTTTGCCCCGAAAACGCTTGCTGATGCGCCGCCCTAATGCATCATAGCTGAAGGTCACGGCATAGCCGTCGGGCCGCGTTACACTCGTGAGCTGGCCTGCGCCGTCCCAGGCATAGCGCCACTTTTTACCATTGGGCAGCGTCTTACCTACTAGGTTACCTTCCTCGTCGTACGTATAGCGAGTACCATAGGCCTCACGCAGCTGCCCGCCTTTACCATAGCGGCGGTCGGTGCGCTCAGCGGTGCGGAAGAGGTTGCCCACCGCGTCGGGTTGGCGTAGCTCCTGCTCGCCGTCGACGTAGGTAGCCGCCGCCAGGTTGCCCCAGGTATCGTAGGCGAAGCGGGTAGTGCCACTCCAACTGTCATCAATGGCTGCCAGTTGGTCCGTGTCTTGCCATTGATAGCGACGCTGGCGCGCCGTTCCGCCAACCGTGAGGCGCTGGCTGGTAGGTCGCCCCAGCTCATCGCGCCGCCAGCCCATGCGCACGCCGCCGCTCAAGGTGCGGTAGAGTTCGAGCCCCTCGCTATCCCGCTCCACGACGCATTGCCAACTGGCCGCCTGCATCTGGCGCACCTGTCCTAGGGCATCGTGCGCGAAGCGCACATTGGCACCCAAGGAGGAAGTCAGACCCATACGTCGCCCACCGGCATCGTAGGTACTCTCCACCGCGTGGCCGTTCTGTACCTCGCGCACCACCCGGCCTAGCGGATCGCGCTCAAACTGCACCGTGCTGCCTTCGGTAACTGCTTCGAGCAGCACTCCATCGGGGCGATAGTGGTAGCGCACGTGCTCGGCGTCATTGTGTACCGTTTCCGTTACACGCCCGGCCTTGTCGTACTGGTAAGATGTGGTACGTCCAGCCGGCCGTTGAATTCGGCTGACGCGGCCAGCAGCATCGCGCTCGTAGCGACGGGTCAATCCATCAAAGCCCACTTCCTCTATAACTTGGCCTACTGCGTTAAGAGTAAAGCCATACTGTTCGCCGTGCTCGTTGATCAGGCTCATCAGGCGGCCCTCCTGGTCGTAGGCAAACTCGACAGCCTGCCCGCCCTGCCGACGCCGGGCCAACTGCCCCATCGGAGTGTAGTCGTACTCTACCTGCTGCGTCCCTTCGGCGGCGTGCACCACGTTGCCCTCCGCATCGTAAACAAAGTGTCGAGCGGTACCAGCGGGTGATCGAGCAGCGGTGAGCCGGCCGAGCCGGTCGTAGTGGCGGCGCTCACTGTTGCCCGCTGCATCGGTCACCGCGATTAACCGCCCCAGCGCATCGTAGGAACGGGAACGAATGCTGGCATCCGGGGCAACGATGTGGGCTACGCTCCCGGCCTCATTGTAGCGCAGGCGCGTGACGTGGCCTAACGCGTCGATGGCTTCCGCCAAGCGCCCGAGAGCATCGTAGCGGTACCGGGTTGTCGCTCCTGTGGGGTCCATGCCTTCAAGTAGCCTGCCCTGTTCATCGTATTGCCAGGACCAAGCTCCATCGTTGGCGTCGGTGGCCTGCGCCGGCAAATCCAACTCGTTGTATTGTGTTTTCACCATCGCGCCGTCCGGATACGCGGCGGCCACCTGGTTACCCCGGCCGTCGTAGTCGTACAGGGTCACCTGCCCCAAGGGGTCAATGGTGCGCTCCAACTCGGCGTATGGGTTGTAGCGCCACTGTTGCACGCCGCCGAGCGCGTCCTGCAGGTGCGTGACTAGGCCTCGCTCGTGATAATACTCTTTCTGGTGGCCGTAGGAGTCCCACACTGTCGTGTGGCCGAGGCTGTTGTAGCGCAGCTTCGTGTCGTAGATGCCCCCGTCGCCCCAAGTATGCACGCAGCGGGCACCGGGGCCAGTGCCATCGTATTTGAAATAGAAATTGAGGCCCGATCGGAAGGTCTCGCGGGTCATTAGATGCGCCTCGTAGGCGAAGTGGGCGGCGTGGCCCAGCGCGTCGGTGGCCGTTACCAGGTCGCCCGTCTCGTCGTCGTAAGCGTAGCGCACCAGCGCGAAGGTGGCGCCGGGCTGCTCAGGGTCGGGGGCGTGCAGGGCCAGCAGGCGGCCAGCGGCATCCGTGTCGCAGGGCAGCACCCGACCCGCGCTGTCGGTGATACTGGTTAAGTGGCCGGCCGGGGTGTAGGCAAACCGGATGCGGCAGCCATTGGCGTCTTCCACGGCCTGCAAGAGCCGGTCGGTGGTGCCGTCCGGGGCCGGGGCATCGAAAACGTACCAGCGGCGCTCTCGCACGTCCCACACCCGGGGGCCGGCGGCGTCGTGGGCCAGCTCCAGCTTGTGGCGGCGGTTAAAGCTGCGCTCCCCGAGGGCGGGTGGCGCAAACACCACCCGCCGACCATCGGCCAGGCGCAGGATCGCGCCCCCCTCAGGGTTCGGCGTCAGGCCCAGGTCGTAGTCGTGGTGCCAGCCGTGGCCCAGGGCTCCTTCGTGGCTAGAAGTGGAAAACCAGGTGCGGGTCCAGACCAGCGACACCGGGCCGGGCAGGGTGAAGTCCGTGGCCTGCGTGAACAAGAGGCCCGACGCCACATCCACCGGGTGCCCTTCGGTGAAGCACTCCTTGATCCCGGCGAACAACTCGTCGAGCAAGCCCGCGCCCTTCTCCGCCTCAGCGGCGCCCTCGGCCCCGGTCTTGACCTCGCTCAGCAGGCGCATGCCGCCGGCGGCGGCTTCACCCCCTTTGACCAGTTCGCCGGCTTTGGCCACGTTCGCCACCTTCGTCTCGGGCACCAGCAGCGCCGCTATCTCGAACTTGGCCCGGCCCATTAGCGTGCTGCGCTCGTAGTCAGTCAGGCTCGCTTCCCAGGCTTTGGCTTTCTCGTAGGCCGCGCCCACCGTGGCCCGGTTGTGCTCGTCGCTGAGCCAGATGGCGCCGTTGACGAGCAGCTGGCCGGGACCGGCATTCTCCACGACGGTGGCGGCCGTGGCCCAGGTATCTTCATCGGAGACGACCTGCCAGCTGACAGCGGCTCCCTTCTTGGTGGCCGCCGCGACAGCCTCGGCGGCTTCGGCCGGATTCGTCACGGCGAAGAGCAAGGCGTCATTGACATTATCGTCGAACTCGGCTTTGAGCTTGGCCAGCTCGTAGAGGCCGGTAGCCATGTCGCGCACGCCTTCCCACACGCCCTTGGCCTGCCCCAGCTCGTCGCGCAGCAGCCCACCCAGCGGTGGCCCCACGCTTTCGAGGTAGGCGTAGGCCGAATCGAAGCCGCGGCTGACCACGTCGGGCAGCGTGGCCATGGCGGCGGCTTTGGTGAGGAACAGACTGATCTGGCCCCCGACCATGCAGCTCAATTTAGAGTCTTCCAACAGGGCTTTACCGCCCATCGGCCCAATCTGTACCGACTCCTGCACTGGGTCCCAGCCCGGTGGCTTCGGCAGGTAGGTGCAGGGGCCGTGGGTGACGGCGCAGACGCCGAAGGGCGGTATGTTGTAAGTGGGCAGCACGTCGAGGTCGGTGGCGAACAGTCCGCCGGGCAGGAACACCGTTTGCTGCGACGTCACCGTCAGCGGCATCGGGACGGGGGCCACGCATTTGTCGCAGAGCATAAACGCGCCCGAATGCACGTATTTCTTCTCACTCATAGTCTGGTAGGATAAACAACTTTACTGGTCAGTGTCACGCGTGTGCAGCAGCACGGTTAGCTGCCGGCTCATCACGCCCGGCACATCGGCGCGGGTATGCCGGGTGGCTTCCACCAGCTCGTGGCGGCGACTAAAGATATAGGTTTCCTGGTGCCGGGCCACCACGCGCGTGTCCAGGTTGGGCTGGTCGGTGAGGGCGCACAGCGCCCGGCGGGCTTCGTCGGCCGCGTACCGGGGCACATCCACTTCGCCGGCCACGCGCACGGTACCCGCTACGTCCCCGGCGGGGGGCGCCGCGTCGAGCAGGGTTTCCGTACACAGGGGCAGATCCAGCTCCCCGACGAAGCGCGACAGGACGGCAGACCCGGACAGCGGCGTGTCGGGGGATAGATACTGGCCGTAGAGGGGCGGAAACAGCAGGCTATACTCGGGGGAACGGGCCAGCACGGTTTCGAGCATTTCGTCGCCGTCGAGCACCTGCCCGAGCTGCGCCAGCAAGGCCGGCGGCACGTCGGGGTCCTGGCGGTACTTTTGACGCAGCGTCGGCAACAGGTCGGCCCACCGTTCGCGCAGCTGCGCTTTGTTGGCTACGCGCGCCAGCCGGCCCGTGGCGTCGGTTTCAATGATGAGCGTTTCCAGGAGCGGAGCCAGCTCGGCAGTCAGGCGGGCGGCGCCCGCCGGTTCCGGCGTTTGAAGGCGGGCCAGCGTTTCCACCGTGAAGACGTAGCCCCCGGCTCGGGTGGTGTCGCGCAGCGTTTTGCGCACTCGCAGCCGGGTTGCCGTCTCGGTAGTGAAGCAGCCGAGGCGGAGGGTGGCGTGTGTGGTCAAGGTGCAGACCTGACTGGGAGCCGGAGCCATTATTTTGAGTAAGAGAGAGCTACGCATAAACACGGCCTGTGAGGTGGTGCGTAAACACGTCCCCGCCTATTGATAGTAAGTAAGCAAAGTAGCCGACATGAAATCTGACCAGAATGAAACACACAGAATCTCGTCGAGACAGGCACGCACTTACTGCGGGTAATTAGGCAGCAGCGCGGGAACCGGAGCGAAGCTAGCAAGAATGGGCAATATGCTCCGCTGTTGCTTGGGAGCGTGAAGATGGACTGAGAAGTCGATGGCTCTATCCAGCATCTAATACCAAGGATTAGACGGTTGGCCTGGTCGCGGTATCCGCCAGCCTCAAAACATGCGGCCTACCTGCGATTAAGAATAGCCGCTCAGCATAACTGTTCTCTCCGATTGGACTTAGTAAACAGCTTGCTTCATAACGCTTCATAAGAAAAACGCATTTTTAAGCTATTTAGGAAGACTTTTACTGTGAATAGACTCAAAAACAACATTAGCATTCATAAGTAAATTGCACGGAAGAAAGTTGTCTACATATTATTTGTCTGCGTATCCCAAAAGTAGACAGCTAAGTTTGGTTAACTATTAGGAGTACTATTCAAATAGTAGAGCTTCTTATTCTGCTTCCAAAATACTGTGCAATTCATCTTTCTGACTCCAGTATACAACCGGGCAGGTTTTGCGCAATACACGCAGGTGGCCAGTGAAATGACCAGCCAGAAAGCCGGTTGATTGATCATCAACCAATGCCACTCGGTGGAGCACGAGATTACTGACGGCCGTGCCTTCGAGCAGTTCAAAGCCCATATTCGCTTTGCTGATGCTGTTGGCAAAATAATGGTCGTCGGACCCAGTTACGTAGTTAACTAAGCTTACTTTGGTGCGGTGACGCAACACAGCGCTATACCGGGTTTTCACGTCGTCGTTGATCCGGGAATTGAATTTGACTTCCCGCCGGGCGAAGACTTCGCGCATATAGCTATTCGCTTGGCCAACGAACCGGCGGCGAACGGCCGTTTCGGCGGCAGACACAAACGCTACTTGCGAGGCGTTGACCACGCCAACCACAAAACTGGCCACATCATGAACTAATGAGCTGACTTGTTTGGCCTGATTGGTTTTCTTGTAGTAAATAATTGTACCCACGGTATCCATGACCTGTTTGATGGCATAATGCTCCTCCAAATGCTCAAACAAGCGCGTGTAGCAAGCTGATTCGCCCATATCAGTTTCCACATAGTCGCCGTGTGACAGGAAGCCGCCGTCGCTAACCACGTAGTCGTCGCCTTGGGCCACGAGAAAGACCGAAACAAACTTGTCAGTAGTGGTGGAGTGGGGCGTGATGATTTCGAGGGTGCGGCCTCTAAGCTTGAAATCCCAGAGCTGCCCGTAGTCTTGCCGAATGTGGTGGAAAAACTCTTCAAACGAAGCGGACGACGTGGGCATGTGGATCGGCGTTGGTATGGCGAGCAAAGGGCAACGTGCCAGGTGCTGTGAGCGAAATAGAAGGGTAGCCGGCGGGATTGTGAGAGAGCTGGGTTTCTTCGTAGAAGTGGATAACACAACGATCAATATCCTCTAATTCCTGTACGATGGCCGGATCGGTTAGGGGTGGCGTTTTGTAAGCGATGCGCCGTCCCTGTTCATCATAACAGTTGAAATGGGGCGTAGTCACGATTTGCTCTGGTAACGACGCAGCACCTTCGTTACGGTGGGTAGGACCAGCCGAATCGTAGTTCAGCAGCGGTTCGCCCATGAAGCCAGGCGCGCGGAGCTTGAACTTAAAATCGTGCAGACGGTCAATACGAATTTCTGTAATGAGCCACATTTCGGCCGGGTCATCGGAGTGTACCACGGGTATCTGACAGGCGTGCCAGACTCGGCTGGTGCCTTTCTTTTGGGATAAGTCGATGCCGGCGCCGGTGGTTTGCTTAGCTTGTTGTATCAGAGCCGAGTAGCGGGCATAATTGTCACGAACGATGTGATTTAGTTTTGCCATTAAGATGAGGCGTGGGAGTACGAACTGATGTGTTGGGTGCGGAAGGTACGCAGGGTTATGGAGCTGGACAACTGCTAGCGGATAGCTAAAAGAAGCTGAGACAACCCTGGATAAAATGAGAGAGTGGGTGCACCTGACTGACAACTACTTGCCAGATGGGTGCCAACGGCTAGTCGGCTTCGGGTTTGGGCTGGGGGTGTAAATCCATTACTTTGTACACTCTTTCGCGCCCGAGGCGCCTTCTACCCTTCCTTACTGTATTCTTCGGTGACGCCAGCTCAACATACCTCCCTTGTCAACTTTATCTGGAACATCGCCGACGACGTGCTGCGGGACGTGTATGTGCGCAGCAAATACCGCGACGTTATTCTGCCGATGATCGTCATCCGGCGACTGGATGCCATGCTGGAGCCTACCAAGCAGCGGGTGCTAGACACCAAGCTGCTACTCGACAACAGTGGCATTACAGAGCAAGACGCGGCCCTGAACCAGGCGGCCGGGCAAGCGTTTCACAACGCTTCGCCATTTAGGCTGCGCGACTTGCAGGCCCGAACTAAAAAGTCGCAATTGGAGGCTGACTTTCGGGCGTATCTGAACGGCTTTTCGGAGAACGTGCGCGAGATTCTGGACAAGTTCAAGTTTCAGAATCAGATACCCACACTGATGGATGCCGACGCGCTGGGCTTTCTGATTGAGAAGTTTTTGTCGCCGATGATTAACCTGGCGCCGGTGCCGGTGCTACACCCGGACGGCTCGGAGAAGCTGCCGGCGCTGGACAACCACTCCATGGGCACGGCCTTCGAGGAGCTGATCCGGCGCTTCAACGAAGAAAACAACGAGGAGGCCGGGGAGCATTTCACGCCCCGCGACGTGGTGGGCGTGATGGCCGACTTGATATTCCGGCCGGTGGCCGACCGCATTCAAAACGGGACGTACCTGGTGTACGACGACGCTTGCGGCACGGGCGGGATGCTGACCGTGGCCGAGGAGCGCTTGCAGCAGCTGGCCCAAGAGCACCAGAAGGAGGTAACCATTCACTTGTACGGGCAGGAAGTGCAGCCCGAAACCTACGCCATATCCAAAGCCGACCTGCTGCTGAAGGGCGAGGGCGCCGAGGCCGTGAACATCAAGTACGGCTCTACGCTAAGCCAGGACGGGCACCGGGGGGTGGAGTTCGACTTCATGCTGGCCAATCCGCCCTACGGCAAGAGCTGGGCCAAAGACCTGGACCAGATGGGCGGCAAAAAGGACATCACGGACCCGCGCTTCGTGTTTCCGTACCAGAGCGACCCGAAATACAGCCTGCTCACGCGCTCCTCGGATGGGCAGCTGCTGTTCCTGGCCAACAAATTAGCTAAGATGAAAAAGAAGACGGCCCTGGGTACCCGCATCGCGCAGGTGCACAACGGCTCGGCCCTGTTTACGGGCGACGCCGGGCAAGGCGAGAGCAATATCCGGCGCTGGATACTGGAAAACGACTGGCTGGAGGCCATCATTGCCCTGCCGCTGAACATCTTCTACAACACGGGCATTGCCACCTACATCTGGGTGCTGAGCAACCGCAAGGAGGAGCGGCGCCGGGGCAAGGTGCAGCTGATTGACGCCAGCGGCTGGCAGCAGCCCCTGCGCAAGAACCTAGGCAAGAAGAACTGCGAGCTAAGCCCGACCCACCAGGAGCGCATTGTGAAGGCTTTCCTGAGCATGGAGGAAAGCGCCCAAAGCAAGGTGTTCCCCAATGAGGCCTTTGGCTACCATAAGGTGGTGGTGGAGCGGCCCCTGCGGCTGCGCACGGAACTGACTCAGGAGCGCATAACGCAACTTCGTCGGGCCTGCGCTGAAGCCAAGGAAACGGAATTGGGTGACGCAGCAGTGGCCCTGTTTTACGCCAAAGGCGCAGGACCCTTCCTTGATTACAGCGAGTTTGTGTCAGATCTGTACCACCACACGCAGAGCGTGAAAGACGGTGGACATTTTCGCTTCACAACCAAACGCCTCAAGCTGTTGCGGCAGTACTTGTGTACGACTGACCCCGCCGCCGGGCCGGTGTTGACTCAGCGGCGAATGCGGCGCCCCGCCGACGAAACCCCGGAAGCGCGCTTGCGCGGTACGTTCATCGACGAACTCACCGGCGAAGCCCTCGCCTACGAGCCCGACCCGGAGCTGCGCGACACCGAACAGGTGCCGCTGCTGGAGCCAGACGGCATTGCCGGCTTTATCGAGCAGGAGGTGTGGCCGCACGCGGCCGACGCCTGGGTGGATGAGGATAAAACGCAGGTGGGCTACGAAATTTCGTTTACGCGCTACTTCTACCAGCCGCAGGCGCTGCGCAGCCTGGAGGAAATAGCGGCCGACATCTTCGCATTGGAGCAGGAGACGGACGGGCTGCTGCGAGACATTCTGGCCACCGAAACCGTCCCGGCCCAATGAATCAGCCCCTGTCCTCCTACCCTGGCTACAAACCTGCCGGTCTGCCGTGGCTGGAACAGATGCCCGCGCATTGGGAGCAAAAATCAATTCGGGCTATAACTCAGTTGCGCAATCAGCGGGACCGGGCGGACTTACAGCTATTATCGGTTTACCGCGAGTACGGAGTTATTCCCAAAGCTTCACGCGACGACAACCACAATGCCGATGGGGCAGACCTTTCCACTTACAAGGTGGTGAAGCCCGGCTATTTAGTATTGAATAAGATGAAGACTTGGCAAGGGTCGTTGGGTGTATCCTTGCATGAGGGCATTGTCAGCCCGGCATATATTGTGTGTGCTATAAACCGACCTGATATCGACCTGAAATATCTTAATCTATTGCTTCGTTCACGGCCCTACGTTCACGTCTATAATAGCCTCTCGTTTGGTGTGCGCGTTGGCCAGTGGGATATGCGTTATGATGATTTCAAACAAATAAAAGTGTTACTTCCCCCGCTGCCTGAGCAGCAGCGCATCGTGGCCTTTCTGGAAGCGAAGGGGCGGCAGGTGGCGCGGCTGCTGCGGGCTAAGCGCCAGCTCATCAAGCTGCTCCAGGAGCAAAAGCAGGCCCTGATTCACCGCGCCGTGACGCAGGGGCTGAACCCGGCGGCACCGCGTAAGGATTCGGGCGTGGCGTGGCTGGGTAAGGTGCCGGCGCATTGGGAGGTGAGAAGACTCCGAACTTTGATTATAAAAATAGAACAAGGTTGGAGCCCTCAATGTGAAGGACGTCCGGCGCAGGAAAATGAGTGGGGAGTATTGAAAGTTGGGTGTGTGAATGGCTCAATTTTCAATATGAAAGAAAATAAAGCTCTGCCAACCGACCTAGAACCAATTCCAGGGTACGAAATCAAACCGGGTGACCTTCTGATGTCGAGAGCTAATACGCGCGAGTTGGTTGGGTCGGCAGCTCTAGTCAGAGAAACGCAAAGCCGTTTACTACTGTGCGACAAGCTTTACCGCGTTCAACTAAGAGAAGGGCTTTTACTCGACTATGCTGAGCTATTTCTCAATACAAAAACCACCCGTTGGCAAATTGAGAGTGTGACTTCTGGCGCGAGTTCATCAATGCAAAATATCTCTCAGGATGTTGTACGAAATTTGATTTTGTTCTTACCTCCAAGGAAGGAGCAAGAGCAAATTATAAGCAAGCTCAAGGCCGAAACCCGCCTCATCGACGAAACCATTGCCCGCGCCCATCGAGAAATCGAGCTGATTCAGGAGTACCGTACGCGCCTGGTGGCCGACGTGGTGACGGGCCGGGTGGACGTGCGCGGCGTAGCCGTGGCGGCTGTGCAGGAAATTAGGGAGGACTTGCTGGACGAGGAGGAACTAGGCGAGGAAGAACTGGCCGAAGAAACCCTAGAAATCGATGGCTGAAGAAACGGAAGACTTGCTGGACAGGGATGTACGACTGCTGTATTCGCTGACGATGCGCAATATGCTGTCGTTCGGCCCCGATACGCCGCCGCTGGAGCTGCGCGCTCTAAACGTGCTGATTGGGCCGAATGGGTCGGGCAAATCAAACGTGCTGGCAGCCATTGATCTGCTCAAGCGCACCGCCGATAGCCTCGACCTGGGCCTGGCAGCGGGTGAGGATTTCATCTGGAAGGGCGCGGCCGGCGGGCCCGCTGTGCTACGAGCCGTTACCCAAGCTACACCCGGCAAACCACCTCTGGTGCACCACTTGGAAATGGAGGAGATCGGGCCGGTTTCGCTACGGCTGCGCGAGCATATCGACCACTGGCGGCCCGCCGGCGAAGCACCTAGCTTGCTCCCGCTGTTTACCTTATCGGGCCTTCATCACGTTCCTCACATCAAGTCTACCCCCATACCCCGAGACCGGCTCAATGATGAGGCTTCCGTGCTAGCGCAGTTTCGGGACCCAGTTCAATACCCCGAACTCACCGACTTAGCCGAGGCTTACCAAGGTATCCGCATTTTCCGCGATTGGGGCCTGGGCGCATTCAATAGCCCTCGCCGGCCCCAGCGCACCGATATTCGCAGTGATTTTCCCTCGGACGATGGCGCTAATCTGGGCTTGGTGCTGAATAAGCTACGCCGCAACGTAAACCTGAAAAAGCAGCTGTTGGCTACCCTGAATGAGTTGTATGCCGACATCACCGATTTTGACGTGGCAGTGGAAGGCGGCTACGCTCAGGTGTATCTGCAGGAAGGCAGTTTCAACATTCCGGCCTCTCGGCTTTCTGATGGCACACTACGGTATTTGTACCTAGCGGCTATTCTGCTGCACCCCTCGCCGCCGCCGCTCATCTGCCTGGAAGAGCCGGAGCTAGGCCTGCACCCCGATGCGGTACTGGCTATTGGCCGACTTATCAAGGAAGCTTCGGAGCGTACTCAAATTATCGTGACCACGCACTCGGATATACTGGTGGACGTGCTAGGCGCTAATCCAGAGGATATTCTGGTGTGCGAGAAGCACGAGGGCAAGACTGAAATAACGCGGCTCCAGGAACCCGAGCTACGCGGCTGGCTTCAACGCTACAGCCTTAGCCAGCTGTGGACCAAGGGCAAACTAGGAGGTACCCGCTGGTGAAAAAGTACAATACGCTCACGATTTACGTGGAAGGCGGCAACGCCGACAGCCGGACCGCTCTTATAGCCTGCCAAAGGGCCTTCAAGCTTTTCCTGGAGCGGGCCGGCCTGCCGCCGCGCAGCTTTAGCGTGGAAGCTTGTGCTAGTCGTCGGAGTGCTTACGAGGACTTTTGCTTTGCCCTGGAAAGTGGCGAGAATGCGCTGCTACTGGTAGACAGCGAAGACCTGGTGGCACAAGATGCGCAGTCGGGCAAGCCGGTGCCGGTGTGGCAGCACCTGGCTGGCCGACGCGACGACCGGCTGGCGTGTCCGCAAGGTGCCACCGAGGCGCAAGCTCACCTGATGGTGCCAACCATGGAGGCCTGGCTGATGGCGGATAGAACCCGGCTGACTGCTTATTACAAGGGCAAGTTCAACCGGGAAGAGTTCAACGAGACGGCCATTCCACCGCGTGACAATGTGGAGCAGTTCAGCAAAGCTGACATTAACCGGGCGCTGGAAAACGCTACGCGACCCAACAAAACCAAGGGCACCTACCATAAAGGCAACCACTCATTTGAAATTCTAGAAACGCTGGAACCGCAGGAAGTAGCGAAGCATTCCTACCACTTTCGGCGGCTGCTGTGCCACCTGCGCCAGGCGCTACGGGCTACCATCGCCTGGCTGGACTGTACGGAATTTACGGAAGCAGCCACCTAACTCATTTGACAACTTATATGCACCTGACCGATACCAGTGAAAAAGGCCTTGAAACGATTATTGTAGAGGCATTAACCAATGATGCCAGCTACGAAGCGGGCACCTCGACCGACTATAACAAAGAGCTAGGGCTGGACCTCATCAAGCTAGGCGCCTTCCTGGCCGCTACCCAACCCGCCACGGTAAAACTGCTGCGGCTGGACGTGCCGGCCGAGCGGCAAAAATTACTGGAGCGGCTGCGAGCCGAAATCACGAAGCGTGGCGTGGTGGACGTACTACGCCAGGGTATCAAGCACGGGCCGGCATCGGTGACGCTGTACTACGCCACACCGTCGGCCGGCAATGAGCAGGCCGCCAAGCTGCACGCACAGAATATATTCAGCGTAACGCGGCAGTTATACTATAGCACCCAGAACAAGAACTCGGTTGACGTAGTAGTTTTCCTCAACGGGCTGCCGGTGCTGACGATGGAGCTCAAGAACTCCCTCACCAAGCAAACCGTGGCCGACGCCGTGACGCAGTATCAGGAGAATCGCGACCCGAAAGAGCTGCTGTTTCAGCCCGGCCGCTGCCTGGTGCACCTGGCTGTGGACGACCAGCAGGTGAAGTTTTGCCCGGACTTGGTGGGCAAGGCGTCGTGGTTTCTGCCCTTCAACCGGGGCTACCAGCAGGGCGCCGGCAACCCGCCCAACCCCGAGGGGCTGAAAACGGACTACCTCTGGCGCGCGGTGCTGACCAAAGCCAGCCTGGCTGACTTGATGGAGAACTACGCGGCCGTGCTGGAGGAAGAAGACGAGCAGGGCCGGAAGCGGCGCAAGCCGGTGTGGCCCCGCTACCACCAGCTGGAAGTGGTGCGGATGCTGCTGGTCCACGTGGCGCAGGACGGCGTGGGGCGGCGCTACCTGGTGCAGCACTCGGCCGGCTCGGGCAAGAGTAACTCCATAGCCTGGCTGGCGCACCAGCTGGTGGGCCTGCAAGTGGCGGGTGGCACGGCCCCGGTGTTCGACTCAGTGGTAGTAGTGACGGATCGGCGCAACTTGGATAAGCAGATACGCAATACGATTCGGGGCTTCGCGCAGGTGGGCTCGGTGGTGGGCCACGCCGAGCGCTCCGGCGACCTGCGGAACATGCTGCAAGCGGGCAAGAAAATCATCATTACCACCGTGCAGAAATTTCCCTACATCCTCGACGACATGGGCGGCGAGCTGCAAGGGCGGCGCTTCGCCCTAGTGATTGACGAGGCGCATTCCAGTCAGGGCGGGCGTACGGCGGCCAAGATGAACATGGCGCTGAACGGACAAGACGAAGAGGAAGAGACGACGGAGGACAAGATCATTGCCCTGATGGAATCGCGCAAGATGTTGGCCAATGCCAGCTACTTCGCTTTCACGGCCACGCCCAAGAATCGGACGTTGGAAATCTTTGGTGAGCGGTATGAGGAAGGCGGGGAGATTAAGCACCGCCCGTTTCATACCTATGCCATGAAGCAGGCCATTCAGGAGAAGTTTATCGAGGATGTGCTGCGCAACTATACCCCGGTAAACAGCTACTACCGGCTGCTGAAAAAGGCGGAGGGTGACCCGGAGTTTGACGAGAAAAAAGCCGCCAAGAAGCTGCGGCGCTACGTGGAAGGCCACGACCGGGCTATTCGGCGCAAGGCCGAAATCATGGTGGACCACTTCCACGAGCAGGTGCAGCACAAGCTGGGCAAGCAGGCCCGGGCCATGGTGGTGTGCAACGGCATTGCGCGGGCGGTGGAGTACTTCCACGCCATTAAGACTTACCTCCAGGAGCGCGGCAGCGCGTTTGAGGCAGTGGTGGCTTTCTCGGGAGAGCACCCATACGGCGGTCTAAACGTGAGCGAAGAAACGCTGAACGGCTTCTCGAGCGCCAACATTGAGAAGCGGTTCCGCACCAGTAACTACCGTTTCCTGGTGGTGGCCGACAAGTTTCAGACGGGCTACGATGAGCCGCTGTTGCACACGATGTACGTGGACAAGCCGCTGGCCGGCATCAAGGCCGTGCAAACCCTTTCGCGCCTGAATCGGGCGCACCCGAAAAAGCACGATACCTGCGTGCTGGACTTCTACAACGACCTGGACACCATTGAGGCCGCCTTTGCCACTTATTATCAGACCACGCTGCTAAGCCGAGCCACCGACCCCAACAAGCTGCACGACCTGCAGAGCGAGCTGGACGGCGCCGACGTGTACGACGCAGTGGACGTGGAGGCCGTGGTACATCTGCTGCTAAGCGGGGCACCGCGGCCGCAGTTGGATACGCTGCTGGACGTGTGCGTAGCCCGCTACCAAGCCAATCTGGACGAGGCGGGGCAGGTACAGTTTAAGGGTGGAGCCAAGGGCTTTGTGCGCACATACGAGTTTTTGGGGGCTATTCTGCCGTACCACTACGCAGAGTGGGAGAAGCGCAGCATTTTTCTGAATCTGCTCATTCCCAAGCTGCCGTCGCCGCAGGAAGACGACTTGTCGCAGGGTATTCTGGATGCTATCAACATGGACAGCTACCGGGCCGAAATCAAGGCGGCACAGACCATTGACTTGGCGGAACAGGACGTCGAAGTGGACCCGGCGGAAACAGGCCAGGGAGGGTTTGTAAGTGAGCCGGCAATGGCACCCCTAAGTTTCATAGTGAGTCAGTTCAACACCTTGTTCGGCAACATTTCGTGGCAGGACAAAGACAAAGTGGTGCGGGTAATTACGCAGGAGCTACCGGCTAAAGTGGCTGAAAACAAAGCCTACCAGCACGCCATGGCCAGCGGCGACGAGCAAAACGCCCGCATTGAGCACGACAAGGCACTATTAGCGGCGGTGCTGGGCTTTTTGAACGACCACACGGAGCTGTTTAAGCAGTTTAGCGGCAACCCAAGCTTCAAGCACTGGCTGACTAATGATTCCTTTCAGCGCACGTATCGGCCACCCGGAGTGGGATAGGCAGAACATCAAGCATTACTGGATCATTCGCAACGCTTTTGACAAACACTTGAGCTGTTATTAAGGGTGGCATAAGTAGGTAGTCAGTAATTGGTAGTATAAACGCCGGGTTGTTGGCCATTAACTATTGTTGTTTGTCCAACAATCTATCACTTAGAGTGTCTAACAAAACCGTTTAACCGCCTTGAAGGTAATGAGGGCACAGGCGAGCTTGGTGAAGGCGAGGTGGATGTCGTCGCGTCGTTCGTAACGTACGCGCAGGCGGCGGAAGCGGTTGAGCCAGGCGAAGGTGCGCTCTACCACCCAGCGGTGGCGGCCCAACCGTTCGTTCGACTCGATGCCGCGGCGGGCAATGCGGCTTTTGATCCCGCGCCGGCGCAGCGCCCGGCGGCATTTGCGGTAATCGTAGCCCTTATCCGCGTGCAGCTTCGCGGGACGTTTGCGTGGGCGTCCGCGGGCTTGGCGCACAGGCTGCACCGCGTCGAGCAAGGTGTCAAACACGGTTGAGTCGTGGCAGTTGGCCGCGCTCAGCTGCACGGCCAGCGGGGTGCCGCGCCGGTCTACTACCACGTGGCGCTTCGTGCCTGGTTTGCCGCGGTCCGTCGGGTTCGGGCCCGTATGCGCCCCCCTTTTGCCGCCGGGATGCTTTGCGCGTCCAGGCTGGCCCGGCTCCAGTCCAGTTGCCCGGCCACGCCTAGGCGGTCGAGCAACACGTGATGCAGGCGTTGCCACACGCCCACCGTGTGCCAGTCGCGCAAGCGCCGCCAGCACGTCATGCCGGACCCACAGCCCATTTCGGCCGGCAACATTTCCCACGGCAGACCGCTGCGCAGCACGAAGAGAATGCCCGTTAGCGCGGCGCGGTCAGCGACCCGCGGCCGGCCCCCTTTCGGGTGTGACGGGGCCGGCGGCAGCAAGGGCGCTACCACCGCCCACAAGTCGTCTGTAACCAAGTGCTTTGCCATGCCCCTAGCATACGAAAACTGGTTTTGTTAGGTACTCTTAGGACCTACCACCTAGTTTCTTTCTTGTTCCGATGAGGGTACAAATATTTAACAGAAGACTGGTGGGTCACAGGTGAATTGCTGCTTATCACTACCTCAACCTAGACTGCTTACAAAGCCCTTACTCGTACTGGCGGTGCTGGCAGCAATGGCCCACTAGATGCCGAGCCCGCTCAGGCCAGCCGCGAGCTTTCAGCAGGCGAGTATGCAAAATGAGGTTATCTCCGGTGAGAGCATAGCCGTGTGCGTCGGTGAAGGTGCCACAGAAGCCACAGCGGTGGATGGATCGACCATCGTCGGTGAGCGGACCGTGCTGGGTAGCTAGACTTAGACGATGAGGGCGCTGGTCGGAGGTGAGGGCCATAACGCTGGCGAGCGGCACGGCGTGGTCAAGAGCTGGCTCGATAAGCACGCCGAGCAAGAAGTAAGGCTCTCGCAGGGATTCTCGGTACGTGGCGCGGTATTCCAGGGCCAGCGTATCGAAGTCGTCGGGATGCAGCAGAACGGTATCGTCGTCGCTGAGTCGATGGTCGAGAATGAAGCTTCGCAGGACGTTAATGGTGATGGCGGGGCCAATGTAATGGGGTCCAGGAGTAGACATAGCAGGCAGGGCTAGAAGGTGGCGGTGTAAAGAACAGCTGAAGAACGGGATCCAGTTGCCGGCGCGGAAGCCAAGTCGAAGAATAGGCCACGGCGCAGGTTGCAGCCGGTGATGAGTTCATCGGTGGCCCCGTTGCGGTGCTTGGCCACGTCGAACAAAACCGTGTCGGCGGTGGAGGTACCGTCTTCGTACTCGGCGATGTGGTAGTACTCGCCGCGCCACAAGAAAATCACGGCGTCGGCATCCTGCTCCAGGGAGCCGCTTTCGCGCAGGTCGCTGAGCAAGGGGCGCTTCTCTCCTCCCCTTTTCTCCACGTCGCGACTTAGCTGCGACAGGGCAATGACGGGCGCATTCAGCTCTTTGGCTAGCTCCTTGAGGCCACGACTGAGGCTGCTTATTTCCTGTTCGCGGTTGCCGCGCTGGTCGCCGCGCATGAGCTGCACGTAATCGACCAGTACCAGGCGCAGGGGCTGTTCGGCGTGAAGGCGGGTACACTTGGCGCGCAGCTGCTGCAGGCTCAGGCCAGGCGTGTCGTCGAGGTGGAGCAGGTGGCCGTGGGTGTACAAGCGCTGGGCTTGTTGCTGGATGTGGGCCACCTGCTCGAGGCCGCCGGGCAAGTGGCCGCGGCGCAAATCAGAATTGCTATAGCCGGGCACTTCGCTGGCCACTAGACGCTGCATGAGCTGAAGGGTGGGCATTTCCAGGCTGAAGACGGCCGTGGGCAGGCCATGGTCGAGGGCGGCGGTGCGGGCGAAGTGCAGCAGGGCGGCGGTTTTGCCCATGGAAGGCCTAGCGGCCAGGATGATCAAGTCACTAGGCTGCCAGCCGCCCGTGAGACCGTCGAGCAGCGTGAGGCCAGTGGGAACTCCGGTCAGGCCCTGCTGCTGCACGGTCTGGGCTAGGCGGTCGAAGGTAGTAGCGAAGGCGCCGGCGGCGGTCTGCGGGGGACGAGTTTCCAGACTGCGGTGTAGGCCAGTCAACTGGGATTGAGCCTGGGCTAGCAGATCGAGCGGGTCGCGGCCGTCGTCGTAGCCGTGGGCCTGGAGCTGGGCGCCGGCCCGGATGATGACGCGGCGGGCGTGATGCTGCTGGAGGATACGACAGTGGCCTTCCAGGTGGGCGGCCGAGTTAATTTTGGCGGTGAGGCCCGCCACAAAGGCCGGGCCGCCGCTGCGCTGCAGCGTGCCGCGGGCGCGCAGCTGCTGCACCACGGTAAGCAGGTCGGCGGGTTGGCCCTGCGCCACCAGGTCTCGGATGGCCAGGTACACCTGCTGGTGGGCAGGCAAGTAGAACACCTCCTCGCTGGACAGCAGGGTGAGCAAGGTGCGCTGGGCGCCGGCTTCAAGCAGGGCCACGCCGAGCACGGCCGCTTCGAGGGCGGGCGCCTGGGGTGGCAGGTGGCTGGGGGCGGTGGGCTTCATAGTGAGTTAGCTCCAGCGGTTGGGGTTGGCGGCGCGCGGGGCGGTGGTGGCGCGGGTTGGGGAGGTCTTGCTGAGCGAAGTATGGCCGGGCGCGGCCGGAAATTGTGGGCGGCGGCGCATCCAGCCGCGAAAAGCGGCGCGCCAGTCAACCATGGGCGTTTTGCCGGCTACCCGCCAGCCGTTGCTCTCGAAGTGGTCGAAAAACGCCACGGCTTCCTCCCCCGCCGCCGGGCTGTTGGGATGCTGCGCAGTGGCGTAAGCTTGCACCTCAGCCAGCGTAGGTGGGGCAGCTTTCTTTTTTTCTGATCGAGGCGTGGGCGCGGAGGTGGCTGCGGCCACCTCTCCCTCTGAACGTAGTGAAGAGGGAATAGAAATAGACAATGAAAGGTTGCCCGTTTGTTGACCGTGTTCGGAACACGTGTTATCTGGCGGATCAACACGTGTTGGATTTCTGTTGCCAGCCTGTTGACTATTTGTTGAAACGGGGCTGGGCGCGCCGCTTTCGGCAGCTGGCGGCTCAACAGGTGTTGGCGCGAAGGCAACACCTGTTGCCTGGGCAGCGCGCTTGGCGGCGGAAGCTTGACCGGCTTTGGCTTTCAGCTCGCGGTGCTGCTCTTGCTTGCGGGCTTCCGCGAGCAGGCGCGGGTTGTAGCGGGCGGTGCCGTCGTCGGTAAGGGGGAACTTGCCCAGCAGCAGGTCGCGGCTGTCGGCCCACTGCTGGACAGATAAGCGGGCCGTGCGGCGCAGCCGGCCCTCGTCGGCGGGCAGGTAGCCGGGGCGGTCGGATTGCCAGGAGTTGAACAGCAGCAAGCAGTAGGCCCCCACCTCGTGAGCTTCCATGAGCTGCACGTCGGGGGAGCTGAGAAAGTCGCCGGTGTAGAGCAGGAAGGCAGGAGATTTCACGCGAATGAGTGGGGAGTAATGACGAGGTGAGCCTGGCGGCCGGCCGCTGGATAAGCTGATTGAGCCGTATAGGACGGTTGGGCGCCGCCGTACATCCCTTGACGTAGCAAGCGGAACGCAAGTCGGCTTAGGCGGCGGACCGCTCGTAGCGGCGCGGGTAGGCTTCAATGACGGAGCGGCGGAACCCCCACTCCTTCTCGTTGCGCCGGACGCCTTTGAGGCGGCCTGCCCGGCGGGCGCGGCGTACGGCCTCTTCCGTGAGGCCCAGCGCCTGGGCAGTTTGTCGGACGCTGAGGATAGGGTCTTCGGCAGCTTCGGCGGCGGCTGTAGCTCGGGCGGCTTCGAGGCGCTGCACGGTATCGACCAGGGCCTGCCACTCAGTTTGGGGAACAAGAAGTGCGACCTGCATAATCTTAGGCGGTAATGGCGGCAATGCGGGCTTGCACGTCGGCGCGGCGGCTTAGCTCGGCAGTGGCTAGCTTCAGAAACTCTTCGGTGATAACGGCATTGCTCGAACGGCCATAAATGACGTTGTACACCGAGGAGCGAGCCACTGTGACAGGCACTTCGCGGGCGGCTAGGTTAGTGATAACCTGGCTCACAATGGGGTTGCGGGGGCCTAGCAGGTCGTAGATGTCGCGCAAGGTCTTAGGACGAGAGGATGCCATTGAAGCAACATTGTTATCCTGTTGTTCAATTTTGTTGGTATTATCTTGCATGTTGTTTGTAATTTGTTACATTTGTTCCGCTTACGTGGAATATTGTGCACAAGAGTACACAATACTTTGCAAACATAATGCATGAAATTCCATAAATATGGAAGATGATAACAACATAGGCGAACGGCTCAAATCGTTTCTGGAACGTAAAAATCTGAATGTCAGGCAAGCATCTCAGATGCTAGGCCACGAGAAGCCATCCAAGCTTTACAAGCTTGTCAATAATGATGCAAAACCGGGCTGCGACACGCTGATTGAGTTGGTAAACCGATGGCCCGATTTGTCCTTGGACTGGCTGGTAATGGGCTACGATAAGCCCGCTCCTTACAACGACTCAGACATAGCTGGTCTACCAGCGGCTGCCCGGCCAGTTATGCCTACGCGAGGCATGGATACAGGCCGGATACTAGCGGTTACGGTGGACCGGATGGGCAAAGAAAATATCGTGCATGTCCCCGCCCGGGTGCAGGCCGGCTATACCCGCAGCTTCGATGAGCCGGCTTACTTGCAGGACCTGACGCCTTACACCCTGCCCTTTTTCAGCAACGGCACGCTACGCAGCTTCGAGGTGGAGGGCAATTCCATGGAGCCCACTTTCCGCACCCGCGATGTGGTGGTGTGCCAGTACGTGGACCGGCTGGATCTGCTGCAGCCAGGGCATTGCTTTGTGGTGGTGCTCAGTGGCAACGTGGTGGTGAAGCGCCTGCATGAGGCCATCACTCATCGCCGCCAGATGATAACGCTCTATTCCGACAACCCTGCCTACCGCCCTACCCAGGTGCCAGCCGAAGACATTCTGCAGCTGTGGCAGGTACGGGGCTACATCTCCACCAATGTGCCGGCCAGCCTGGGTGATGCCCAGTTACGTCTGCTGCGGCAAATTGACGCGCTGGGGCTTGACCCGGATGAGGTTGCTCGATATCTGGTCGAGCAGGCTCCCAACAGCGCTCCCAGCTGATTTTTTACCCGCGCCGCGCTGTTGTTAGAAGCTCTTGGTCAGTGGTTTAGCACGTAAGTATTCGGCCGGTTCGACCCCGGCTCTGGGTACCTAGAGGCGTTAAAAGCGCTCTCCAAAATTAGCCTCAAAAGCTGTAAATCTGTTCACAGATGCAGTTTTTGAGGCTTTTTTGCGTTTAGGCCGGTCGAGGTTTGCTCATGGGTTTACCCCGACTTACCGCTGCTTTTACGCCACCTCCTACGCCACCTCTTTTTTCAAGCGATATGAAAGTTGTGTTTGAGTTGCGGCAAGACAAACAGGACAAGGCGGGCACGGTGCCGGTCTATGTGTCGGGCTATTTCGACGGGCTGCGGCTGCGCTGCTCCACCAAGGAGCGCTGCGAGCCACGGCAGTGGAACAACAAGGAGCAAGAGTTCCGACGTTCATTCCCCGGCTTCCAGTCAGCCAATGAAGGACTGCGGGCCTTGGTAAGACGTTTAGAGGACCGATACCGGGAATTGCGAGCGGCGAACATTGCTCCTACCGTGGCATTGATGCGAGAAGTAATCAACCCGGCCGCGGCAGCGGTCGAAGAAGAGCCGACGCTTTTGGCGCGCTTCGCTGACTTTCAACAAGTACTACACGGGCGCGGGTACGCCTTCCACACGTTACGCCACTACAAAACGGCGGGCAACCATTTAGCAACATTCCTGGAAAAGACGCGGCGCAAGGGGCTGCTGCTGGCGGGCTATACTCCGGCCGTGCACGATGAGTTTGTGAGCTATCTGCGGACCACATGTGGCTTATCGTCTAATGGGGTGTTCACTGTGCTGAAAGACTTGAAAACCTTCTTGCGCCACGCACAGGATGAGCGGAAGCTACCCTTAGGACTGGAGTTGAAGCGGTTGGAGGTGCGCTATACCGATCAAGCCAAGACGTACCTAACCGGGGCGGACCTAGCGGCCTTAGTGGCGGCCAAGCTGCCGAAGAATCTGGGGCCAGCGCGGGATGTGTTTCTCTTCTGCTGCTATACAGGCCTGCGATATTCGGACGTCGCGGCTCTGCACGCGGGCAATGTGCACGGGCTTGGCGCCAACGGTGACGGCGACCGGGTGCTGCGGCTGGTGCAAACGAAAACCCGGTCGACGGTGAGCATCTACCTGAGTCAGCTGGCAGCAGAAATCTTGGACCGCTACGCCACGCCCGAACGGCAGCATGAAGGAGCACGGCTGTTGCCGGTGCTGGCCAACCAACCGCTGAACCGTTACTTGAAGAAAGCGGCCCAGCTGGCGGGGCTGACACGCTCGGTGGAAGTAGTGAGCACAGTGGGCGGCCAAGTGACAAAAACAGCGGTGCCACTTTGGGAGCTAGTGACAATGCACACCGCCCGCCACACTTTCGCTGTGCAAAGCCTGCTGCGCGGGATGCCGGTGACGGTGCTGCAGCGGGTGATGGGACACGCCAAGATTCAGAACACGATGCGCTACGCGCAGATGGTGGAAGAACTGCAGCACCAAGCGATGCGGGCGGCTTGGGATGGGCCAACTACTGCACCAGCCAGCACTGTCTTAGATGCGGCAGTATGTAATGTGATGGCGGCATGATGCAGGTGTTTCGAGGCAAGGCACCAAGTTAAGTGTAAATGAAAGCTTACTACCCTGCTTCTTTTCGGCATCACTTCTAACGACCAGATTACCGCCGAGTGTGCAGTGGAGCCGAAGCGATTTGGTAGCTTGGTAGCCTGATTTGGCCGCTACTGCATTTATGTCTGATTTCGCTTATGCTTACGCCTGCCGCTCAGCTCTGGAGCAGCATCCAGACGGCAACGCCCTCCTGCTCTCTGCTTTCACTGCGGAAGTTCAGACTGATACGTTCCGCTTTTTCGACGGCTGCACAACTCCTGGCTCACGGCCTGCGGGCTGAACACCTTGGCCAAAGTCGTGGCCGCGCGCTTTACGCCGCAGAGCGCTGTCCTCCAGGACCCCATCGTAACGACGGCCGGGGCCGAGCAGCTGCGCTTTGAAGCGCGGCCCGTGCAAGCACATTTTGGCCGCTCGGATGCGTTTTGTGTAGGCATGATTCCTCTAGTCACTACTTCCATTCGTCCACCAAACACTTTATTCGATGTCCGCCGTCGATACGTTCGAACTTATCATCCGCCGCCAGAGCGTCTACCAACTCGTGCCTTTCCTGTTGGCCCTCGATAAGAAAGATGTTGTTGCCGTCCGCACTAAAACTAAGGCCCTACGCCGGGAGCTGACCGAGATTCGGCAGCTGGGGGATTTTACCTGGGGGCACACGGGCACGGAGGCGCAGCTATTCATGCTCCTGCTGGCGAGCGTCGCGACGTATACCCGCAAAGAAGCCGCAGGATTGACCGACCCTTTAGACAGGCACTGGGGCGAAGGATACATTCGGGCGCCTAACGAAGCCCACTTCTTCGCCGTGGTCGAGCACGCCCGCCCGAGCTGGCTGGGCGAATGGCTGCAACGCCTGGGCCGCCCTGGTTCGTGGACCATGCCTGACTACCAGTTGCTGCGCGAAATGGAAGGGCGGCAGCTCATCGACTACGAGCCGAGCTTGTTTGCCCGGGCCTTGGCAGAGTCGCTTACCCAGCAGAACTACCACCGCCGGGAAAAGCAACCAGTACTGAACTACGGTGGAAAATTGCTGCGGGAGTTCGAGCAAACCGCCGGCATTATGCGCCGGGATGTGCTGGCTTTTTTTGATTTCGACACTTCCGTGGATGGAGCGGCGGCTTACACGGGTGTGGACCAGCAGTATATACGCTGGCTCGACGTGCTGCTGCACTTGACGGCTGTGGGTCAACTGGACCGGGCCGACCTGCTCACGCGCAGTCTCGTAGCCCTGCGGCGCGATTTCCGCCGGCCGTTGCTGACCTGGTTCAAGAACTTGTTTCTGGCTCTGCAGCCAACACTTGAAGAATGCCTGGGGCGGCAGCAAGAGTTGGTCGAGCTGCTGGCTCACGCGCAGCCGCAGGTGGTCAACTTCGCGCTGGATCAGCTGAAAGCCTTCTGGCTGCGTCCCGAGTTTGAGCTGGCTCCGTTGCTGGTGTACGCGGAGGTCATTATGATGCGGCAAGACCTCAAAACGGCGCAGCGCACGCTGCTGGCTGGCTTTGAGAAGCTGCTCAAGCGTACCCCGGCCTTGGCGCCGGACCTAGGCCGGCTGTCCGTTTCTGCCCTAGCCAGTCCCGATGCCGCGGTGCAGACCAAAGCCGCCAAGCTGCTTAGTGCTTTGTTGCAAGCCAAGCAACCGCTGCTCGCCAGCGACCAAACGGCTGAACTGGCGGACTCGCTGGCGCTGTACGCCGACCTGCTCATGTCCGAGGCCCGCCAGATATTGGCGCCGTGGCTAAGTCCGGCTACTGCATCCTTGCCCACGGAGGCCGCCACCTATGCTCCGCACGCCGGGTTTGTGCCCGACTTGTCGGCGGCCAACGCGGTGGTGCCCGTCGCCGATTGGCACGAGCTACTGTTTCTGACCGGCCAGGTGCTGCGGCACGAGAGCGTGTTGGCACTGGAGCGTTGGCTCGACGGCCTGCGGCGGCTGCAACCACAGTACCCGGCTGATTACGCGCAGCAGTTGCTGCCTTACCTGGTGCAAGTGTACCCCGCATTGAAAGGGAAAGACGGCGAACAGGCCCGCGCCATCATCGCCAGCAACGGCCTGACCGGGCACCGCGGCCTGATCGAAGCCCTGCTACTCGGCTGGTCTCAAGGCTTTGTTACCGAGTTTGTCGTTAAGGTGAACGTGCGCCACGACCACGACACCTCCGACCCACTGGTGCTGGCTCAGCAACGCCGCTTCGTGGCCGCCGAACACCACCTGCGCACCCGCTCCGGCCTGCCCTTGCTTAGCACGCCGTCGCACGCCCCACATTGGGTAGCGCCTACCGCGCTGGTGGATAGACTACTGGCCTACGAGGCCGCGCAGACCGAGCCGGAACCGGCCGACCTGGTCGTGGCGCTGGCCCGCACGGCGTACGCCGACGCAGCCGAAGCCCAGGCAGCGCGGGCCCGGCTGCCCCAGCTGCAACGGCCGGAGTTGCGCGAACTACTGCAGTGGTTTTTAGCGCCAACTCTTGACCCGCTGCCGATCAAACCACCCGGCAAGCCTTCGATGCTGAAGCACCTGACTGCTCGCTTGAGCAAGCTGCTACCGAGTAACACCCCCGCCCCCGCCACCACCTCACTTGCTGAATCCTGGCCGTGGCTATGGGCCATAGCCGCCCGTACCCGCCAGCCCGAAGGCGTGTTCGAAGAGCTGCAGGCGCTGGTGCCCACTGACTATATTGGCGTTGTTCGCCCTTGGTTACCGGAGTGGTACTTGGAAGTCAAGGTCACTACGCAGGTAGAGCAGTGGAAGCCAGGCAAGCCTACCGCCACATACCGCCACACCGTTTTGCAGTTTCCGAGCAAGTACACCAGTCAGGTGCCGCCCACGCCGCTGCTCTACTCCCAGCACGCACGTTTTCGCGCCATGGCTCACGCGAGTTGGCTGCTGCCCCACGACTACCGCTTCGTGGCCAGCCTAGTGCCACACAACCCAGCTCCACTGCATTGGCACGTGGTGCGCACCGCTGCCTGGGCCGATGGGCTAGAATCTAGGGAGCGGGACGTCATGCAGGCAGCCTTGCAAGAGTTACTAGTTCTTGGTCCCGTTTTTACAGAATCAACCTCCTTACTATTGGCGACGGGGCTGACGCACCACGTTCCAGCTTGCCGGGCGCTGGCGCTGGAAGTGATGCTCTCAACTTGCGCGACGAGTCGGCTCGTACCTGCTACGTTGGGCAACCTCCTCGGCCGGTTTCTGGCTACCGAGTTTGTACCCGTGCAGCGCCTAGTCGATACTCTGCAGCAAGCCCGCGCCATCGATAGTGTAACCGACGATGCGCTGCAGCAGATTTTGGACGCTCTACTCCCTGAACTACCTGCTGCCCCGCTGCGCAACACCAAGAAAATAGTGGAATTGTACGCTGACCTGGCCGGCCGAACTAAGCGGGTACCGGCGGAGCTGGCGGCGAACAACCTCCGCACTTGGAAAGCCACAGCCGCTCTCAAAAAGGCTGTTGGCGAACTAGTATAGGCTGCGCGCCCTGGCGCTGTTGGTTAGCAGACAGTTAGTCAGCCGCCAGTGATATACTCTAAGGTGCCTTGAAGTATGGTCGGAGTTGGGTAACACTAGGCGGCCTTACGGTTCAAGGCATCAGAAACTTCGATGGCATCGAGGCCGGTGAAACGGCAGAAGTCCTGAATGGTGATGAGCGCGCCAGCGGGCTTTCCTTCGGCCAGCCGGATGCGGCGCACGAGCCGCTTGGCGGCATCGTAGCTGCGGCCGGTGAGGGTAGCTACGTCCTTCGGGTAGAGGCAAATGCGCAGCATGAAAAAGATCAGAAAGAGTAGATGGGGTTAGTTCGGGCTATTTGGGGCACCATGCTATGATTGTCAAATTTAGTTGAAGTATTTCACCCTTACAATAACGGCACAGCGCACATTTTGGGCTGTTTTGTTAGCCAATTTTGGCACAGGGGCGAATTTCAACAATTTACTTTTCACAATGGCACAACAAACAGGAATTTTGGGCTTGCAGGGTACGGTAGGCGGATTAGTCTTTCGAAAGGACGGCTCCGTTTCGCAGAAGCCAGCGAGCAACAAGGCGGCTTTCGCCAATGCCCCTAGCCGAGCGCGTACCCGTGAAAACGCGGCAGAGTTTGGTCAGGCGGCCAGCTACGGCAAGCTGCTGCGCGATTCGCTGCGGGTGGCGATTGCCTCGGCCAGCGACAGCCGGGTGACAGGCCGCCTGACGAAGGTGATGCGCGAAGTCATTGGTCTGGACGAAACGAACGAGCGAGGCCAGCGCGTGTTCGACTCGGGTAACTCGGCCCCGCTACTCGGCTTCAACTTCAACGCCGCGGCAGGCATTGCTCAGACCATGTACTTCCCCTTCGAAGTGACGGGGGAGGGCGCCAACGTGACGATGAGTGTACCGAATTTGAACCCGGTGAATGACATTGCCGCTCCTCAAGGGGCCACTCACTTTGAAGTAGTGTTTGCCGCCTCGGCCTTGAACATGGAGACGTTGACTTTTGCCAACGCTACTGTCGCAGCTCCCCTTGGCATTCTGCCGCTCAATAGTGCTGCACTGGCGAACCAAGCGATGGTAGTTACTTTTTCTAGCGCGCCGACAGCTGCAGAACTGGTGGTGGGCGTGGTAGGCATCAATTTCTACCAGCAAGTGAGCGGTAAGTTCTACGCCCTCAACAACAACAGCACTAACCCGCTGGCCATTGAGTACGTGGCCTAAGCTTGTCGTCAATTAAGAAGGAGGAATTAGGAGTAAAGAATTGCTGCGAAAGTATTCAAGGCCCTCATTGCTACTTCCTCATCTCTCATTCTTCATGCAAAATATCATGCCCCTCACGCCCTATCAAACTCAATTTAAGCGGCGCATGAAGCGCGCTATCCGCCTGCGGGCTAAAGCAGACCAAATGGCTCGGCGCTACACGCAATTGTTGGCCAACGCTATCGGGGCGGCTGAGGACGCGGCTATGCAGATGAACGCGCTGAATCAGCTTTACAACGTGGACGTAAGCACCTACACATTGCTGACACAAGCGCTACACGCCAATAGCGGGCAAGAAGTGTTGCTCGATCACCTAGCGCAGAGCACCCCGGGCGAAGAGCAGGTGTTGTTCAATCAGATTCCTGATGGGAATAATGGGCAGCCGCTACCTAATAATCCGCTGTTCGGAGAAGCCATAACTGGTCCTCCGGTGGTGCAACCTCCCGTAAAAACTAAATCTATAGATTCTGCACCTCAGGTTAGAGAGTAGACTTCCAACTCCCGCCGCGACGCAACTTTAGACGAATCGTAGACGATCTAGTAACGCCTGATTCAGATAACTACAAAAGGCCAGCCTCATACTTGTGTGAGCTGGCCTTTTTAATTGGTCAAGCTACTTTACTAGCTGCGCTGTAAACTAACAAGTAAGGACAAGCCGCTGCTATCTACTGCCTCCATATCTCCATCCGTTAAAGTGCTTGATTAAGATGCTCAACAGAATGCTGGTGGCTAATTACTAGGGCTATTGCCTTATTTGGCAGCTAAGTTTTTGCAAGGAATTCCTAGCCCTGCCTTCCGCCGATCTTCGTTTCCAGGGCGTTTGTAGTGCTGCGGCACATACACCCGTACCTGCTGCCTGACAACTGCCTGCACATGCTGGTCTACTGATGCGGGCGGGCGGGTGCCATGCACTTTAGTTAACGTTAACGTTTGAATGCGGCCAGCCGTGTCATAAGAAAAGGAGTACTCCAACAAGACTGCTTTACGCAAGTAAGCAAGCTCTGTATTCGTAAAACTTCGGCGTATTGCCGGCACTACTTGCTCCGTGCACCGCACCACTGGCTGATCTGGCTCAACTGGCTGAGAGCCTGGAATAGACTGTCCTTGTACTAAGAGTGAAAGGCTAAGTTGCAGCCCCGCATACAGCGCTATACCCTTTGTAAGAATGTTATTTCTTTGCAGCACGACGCATTTTATTAATTAGGTCAAACGCTGCAACTGGACCGTCTCCAGTTTTAGGGTCATCGTATTGATTGTTGGTGTGGTCGCGTTGGTTCGCCTTATACCAAGCCTGCCTGAATTCTTCAACAGAATTTAGATACTCTTTATGCTGAGCAGGAGTAAGTTTGGTTGCTTTCGCGTCGATGCTGAAAAGTAAGTTGAACATCTTCGCCTGGCCGGGCATTGTTGCAAAAGCCTGTCCAGAATTTATTTTCTTGTACGCGTCGAAGAATTTCGGCTCTAGTTCAATATTGGAACCCCCAATCTTGTTCATTTTGGTCCGCCCATAAAGGTAGTTTTGGTAAGCATGGAAGAACTCCTCATTCGTCGTTTCTAAGTTAAGAGCGCCTTGGATGTTGGGGAACGTGATAATGCCTCCTCTCTCACGACCGTTAGGCACAAACTGACCGTACGCCTTTATTCTTGGGTCCAGCGCGAAGCCGTAAGCTCCCTTTGCACTAGACAATGTCTTGTAAACCAGATCAAAATAAGGGTCTGTCTTTCGAATTTTTAACAATACTTGCTGCAAGCTGGTGCGTTGAATGCTCGTTAGCCGGCTCCAATCAAATCCTGCGTCAACTGATGTTTCGCGCACCTGACTCGGAGCGTTATGTAGCGCAGCAGCTCGTCCGGTAGGTGCTGGTGACGGTGTCGGCCTACCTTGGTGCAGCGCCGCGGCCCGACCGGTAGGTTTGCGGGTGGGTTGCTGGGAATGACCTTGGTGCGAAGCGGCAGCCCTCCCTGTAGGATTACCAGCTGGTGAATCGTGCGAAGACATAGGTATACAAGTAATTTAACTGTGGCAAACCTAGCGAAAAGCCAGTAGTTACCGAGCGATTTGCTGAAGCAATGAGTACTTAAGTATAGCAAATCCTTTACAATATCTCTACCTTTGAATTAGTACCTGGACCGTATACGGCGACTTATTTCTATTGCCTTCCGCCTACGGTGTGTTCTGTTTTACTACATCCTGTTTAATACTTTCTGGTTCACTATGGCTCGCCAAGTTACTCTTGACGTGCGGTGCGCTGGCCAATTACTGGCCCCTGGCATCGACTTTCACGCCCTTACCCTCTCGCAAAGTCTGTTCGCCCCGCACGCGCTGACGCTGCACGTTCCCTTCGATCAAGTAGAGGGCCCCCTAACTGGCTTCCTGACAAAGGCACCCGAACAGCTGCTAGGCCAGAACGTTGAGGTAGTCATTGAGGCCGACGCTGCTTTCCACTTCAACGACGGCCAAAAGTTGCGTTTCAAAGGTGTGGTGGCAGAGTTGAGTACGGGCCAGGATTCTGATTACAGCAGTAGCGTGCGGGTGCAGGCTTATAGCCCCTGCTTCCTGCTTAGTGATGGATTACAAAAGCGCACCTTCGTCAACCAGACGCTTACGGCCATTTTCAACGCAGTGCTGCAACCCTACCCGGCCAATCTATTGGCCCGCACTGTAAAGCCCACGCACCAGGCGCCACTGCCTTACGTGGCGCAGTACGAAGAAACCAACTATGCCTTTCTCAGCCGCCTGGCCGCTGAGTATGGCGAGTGGTTCTACTACGACGGCACCACCCTGCGCCTGGGCGCACCCGCCAACAGCAAAGCCCACAATTTTGAGGCCGACGGCGAGTGGAACGGATTCAACTTTGGCTTAGCCTTACGTCCTACCCGGGCCCTACTCTACGACTACGACTACCAGAAGCATCAGCACCACACGGGTGACACCGCGGGCCAACAGGTGCCTGGCTTGCAGCAACACCGCTACGGTAAAGTAGTGCTGGCTAAGGCCGAGCAGTTGTTTAAACAGCCTATGCACACCCCGGCCGAGGTACCCGGCGCTACCCCCGCTACCTTAGTCGATGAAGCCAAAATATTTAAGGCCAACCGCGCTGCCGATCTGGTACGGGTACAGGGCCACAGCGATCAGCCTGCCCTGCAGCTGGGCGGCTTACTAGCTATTCATGGCCAAGGCTTCGGCACCCGCCAGCAGGCGGAGGAGAGTTTCGGTACCTACCGCATCATCGACATTGTACACCAGATAGACGCGTTGGGCAACTACCGCAATTCGTTTACCGCTATTCCGCACGTGGTGGACATACCACCCGTTAACCCCCACTATCTGGCCCCGCACGGCACGCCGGAACTGGCGGAGGTTATCGATGACAAAGACCCGAAGAAGCTAGGGCGCCTGAAGGTGCGCTACCACTGGCCTGTACAAAACAAAAAGGCAGCCGAAACCGATTGGCTACGTGTGCTCACGCCCTATAGCGGCGATGGTAAGGGGCAGTTGTTTAAGCCCGAAGTTGGTTCGCAGGTACTCATTGGCTATTACCAAAACTTAGCTGAGCAGCCCATTATCCTGGGCAACATGTACCACGCCAGCAACAAGGCGCAGGCCTCGTACACGCACAACGGCGGCGAAATGAAGGGTATTCAGACCCGCGGCGGCAACAAAATCAGCTTCCACGACAAGAAGGGCGGGGAGAAGATACTCATTAGCAACGGCAACAAGAAGGAAACGGCCGTGGAAATTGGCTTCAAGGACGACGGCAGCATTCATATCAAGAGTAAAGGTCCGGTCACTGTCAACGGCAGTGTTATCACGCTTGATGCCGGTGAGAAAGGAGAAATCCGGATGCGCGCCAAGACCATTGCTATGCAGGCCGAGGAGGAAATTCAGGTGACCTCGAAAAAGAAGAGCGTAGCGCTCAAGGCCAAGGAAAAAATTACTCTGGACGCGAAAACTGCCACTGTCACGGGTAGTTCCAGCGCCCAGCTGTTATCCAAGAGCACCGTGGACGTGGGCACTGGCTCTACCGTCAACATCTCGGCCTCGGTCATCAACCAGAGCTAGGCCATGAGCACGCATGAACTCAGCCCCCGGCTGCCGCTGCCTGCGCCGGGGAGTCCAACAATGTATGCCGTAGAAACCCGCGTCGACATTCGACTGCCGGGCGGCATGCAACTGCAGCACACCAGCGCAGCTTTGGTACGCCACACGGTACTGGAGTGGTTTCCTGAAGGAGGCGCTCTAGTAGAACTGGCGACGCTAGAACAGCGCGCCGACAACCCCACCCCGCCAGCAGCCCTACTAGCCGACATAGCCCGTAACAACAGCCCCCTGCACCTGCGTACCGACGGCACGGGGGCTTTGCAGCAAGTCATGAACAAAGCGGCCCTGGCCGCGCAGTGGGAACAGTCCCAGCTCTGGCTGGAGCGAAAATATCACGAGATGCCAGGCGCCGATACGCTGCTGAAGCAGGTAATAGGCCAATACGCCGAGCAGACCAACGATCTGGAACAAGCGCTGGCCAACAAAGGCATCTGCGCCATGCTGCTGCCCGGCTGCTATGAGTTGCCAGTACGACTGCCAACCGATGAGGAAGCCCCCAGTGCTCGCACGGATACGAAAATCATTCACCAGTTCTTTCAGGGTCATAGCTTGCCGTTGCGCGTGAACTGGGCGGCCACCATCGTAGAAGATCTGTCCCCAACGGCGGAGGTAGACGGCATTGGGGAGTTAGATCAGGCACAGTTCGATCACGTAGCCTGGCAGCACCTGATGGGCCAACTCCGCGGCGGTCCCTGGACGGGACCTCCTCCCCCCCTGCAGGTTAACTGGCGGGAGCAATACACGGTGAGCCGTACGGGGCAGGGCCTAATTTCTGGCCGCCAAGGGCTGCGGGTGGCGGTGCAGGGTCTGTACCATCATGAGGTGCACCATACGTTGCGCCGGGCCACTACCTTAACTGAAGAGGCCTGATGGGACCCAACTTCAACCAAGGCGAGCGGTACGCCCACAACGGGGTAATGCTGCGCTGCGATAAGGGAGTAGTGCCAGGCCTGCTCACGGTGCTGCCGCGGTCTTCACACGTCAACGGCCAATTTCAAGCCACTACCGCCGACTGCCTGCCGCTGGTCAATATTCCGCCCTTCGGGGTGTGCGCTGTCACGCGTACACCTTGCCTGCCGCCCATGCTGATGTGGACCGGTGAGCATATGGGCGCTAAAAAGGTAGGTGGCTTTCCACCCTTGCTAGAAAGCAGCGTGTGCCAGTGCGGGTTAGGTGGGCGCATCAGCATTACCATGCCCCCACCGCCGGGCGCGATGGCTCCGCCCGCACCAATTCCTTTCGACCAGCAGACGCCTGACCAGCAAGATGACTCATTGCACCATGTGTCGGGGGAATTGAAGCGAATTTCTGGCGGCTTGGCGCTGATGGGATTAGGCTGCGCTATTGGGGGGCTGGTGTTCCCGCCGGCTGAGATTGCAGCGGCCGTGTTTCTAGGTGTTTCGGAAATCATGCTCGGCGCGGCCATTGCCATCGACTTGACTGTAGCGGTGATACATCCGTCAGTGGACAACTGGCTGGTAGTGGGCGGCGACGCGCTGGCCCTAGGCGTAGGCTACGCCGTGGGCAAGGTCATTGTCGGGCCGGCTATAAATGCGCTAGCCAAAGGCATGCAGCGGGAGGCAACTACTGAAATAGCGACGGTGTTGCCCAAGACGACTCAGGCTGCTAAGACGGCTATTCGGGAAGCCCAAGAAGCTGCTGCGGCTAAAGCCGCCAAGGCTGAAGAGGAAGCTATAGCCGAAGCTGCACTTAGAGCTCGGCAGGCTAAACAGGAGGCATTATCACACGACCCACAAAGTACTAAAGTCAATCCTAAATCGGTTAGCGAAGCAGCTACCATTACACAGGCTGAGGAAGCTGGTATGGTACAGAATCCAAGTCGGCCAGATACATCTAAAGGAGAACCGAATTTGGACTTCAAGATAGACGGGCCAGCTCCTTATAAGTACTGTGATGTGAAAACGCCAGTCGAACCAGGTAGATTTCGGAATACTTCAGCAGAAACTCAGGCAGAGCGGATTGCGGAGAACATAAAAGCTCAAAAAGCTGGTTCTAGTAACGTGCTGCACATAATTGACTTGAAGAACGTACCTGTAGAAGGTAAAGCAGATTTCAAGACACTAGTCCTCGACAAACTTGCTTCGAGCGAAGGGGTCGAATTCATAAACGATTAAATTCATGTCTACTTCTAAAACGCTTGGTTCACGTGCTGGCCTAACCCCACAAGACGTGCTTGCCGATGAGTTCTCTATAGAACATCAAGAAATATCTGGTGAAACCTTTAAAGAGCTGAATTTAACAGGAATTATTTTCAATGAGGCCGCACTTATAAAGTGTTCATTCATGAACACTGACTTTGGTGGTGACCAGTTCTACTCATGTCAAGTTAGAGAAACCACGTTCAGTAAATGTGATTTTACTGGCTGCGATTTATCTGACGTATTATTTTCCGATTGCACATTCATAGAATGCGTCTTTGAAAAATGCGAGTTCTATAACTGCCTATTCCAATCATGCTCATTTCTCAGCAGTAATATGAATTGGTCTTACCATGCCTCGTCCCAATTTATTAGAAGCAGACTATGCAATTCTTTTTTTCAACACACTATATTTTCACAGTGCTCTTTTCTAGATGTTCAATTTGAAAGAAATGATGCTCTAAAAATAAAATTACTAGAAACCTCTATAAAGAAAGGCGACAAAATAATAAGTGATCCAGTTAACATTGAAACGATTTTATCAGGAAGAATAATATAAATCATTTACTCATAGACCATATTAGATGTAGTATGAATGAGAATGGCAATGATATCATTTGCAATAATGATGGCTCTTTATACACAGGTATAGTTTATGAATCTTCACCAAACGGTCACGTCACACTGGAGTATGAAGTAAAAAACGGCTATAAGGATGGTGCAGAAAAGGAATTTTATTCGGACGGCTCTATTGAGCATATCTTTCATTACCGACAAGGCTATTTGCATGGAGATGTCATCTACTACCACGCAGGTGGTAGTATGAGAGAGAAGTCAGTATTTGAGTACGGGGTTTGTCGGGAGGAATTTGTTTGGGATGAAGCAGGAAAACTGCTTCACTATAGCACACTTGACAGTACCGATCCCCAGTATGCATGGTTAGAGAGAATGCGGGAGAAGCATCAATGGAAGTAGAAGACTGCAGCTAAAGCGAAGGACTTTGCTCAAAAATCCATATCAGTGGTACTTACTTCACCTTCGTGGGCTAATTTCTTGAATATGGCTTCTCCCTTCTCCGACTCCAACCAGCAGCATCAAACTCTAATGGACCTCATTTTTGATAATAGGTTACGGGAAATGATGCAGCTAGTACCCACTCTGCCCACATTGAACTTCATAACAGCTCATGAGGGCACGCCGCTAACGCTGGCTGTTGGCACGGCGGAAGAAGAGGTTATAGAATACTTGTTACTAAGAGGTGCCGACCCCAATTTTGCGGACAACCAAACTCTTCCGCTTATCGCAGCTATAGAACGGTCGGTGGAGGCAGACAAAAACATAGAAGAAGGTGAGGACCTGGAAGACCCAATAGCCATAGTTGAATTGCTGCTACGCTATGGGGCTGACTTTAATAAGAAAGATCCAACCGGTGAGTCGGCTTATGAATTTGCCAGTAAAGTGCGCCATCCTTCCCGGCGTTTGTTCGAAAGTCTAATGCCGACTCCTGATTCTGGTCGGCAATCGTAAGATAGCAAAGTGGCTTCCTGGTTAGCGTACGCTGCGGCTGGCATCACCACCACAATTTAGTCCTAGCTGTTTTTGAACCGGGCAGCCGCCACACAGCATCCAGAGATGAAAAGACCCGTCGGCAACTCGCCGACGGGTCTTTTCATCTCTGTTAACAAGCCTTTACTACATTAGGTCCTGGACCTGGGCTTTGGGCGCCTCCTCTAGCACAACCTGGATGCCATGGTCGCGGGACTGGGCGGTGGTGTACTTCTCGCTGCGGCCGATGATTTCGCCGTTGGTGGCTACGTGGTTGAAGCCGTATTGGCCATTGGCAAAAAAGGACTCAAAGCGCGGGGGCTGGCAGTTGGCCTGTACGGACTGGATGCCGTTCTGGCAGCTGGCCTTGGAGGTGTAGCCTTCGCCGGACTGGACGATTTCACCGTTGTCGGCGCGAAGGCGGTACCAGTATTGGCCGCTGCTGTGGAAAATCTGAAAAGTAGCCATGGGAGATACGTTAAGAAGTGAAAGAATTCAATCAAGTTACGCGGCTAAGAGTAACGGAGCAGCTTGCACCAGGCCATGAGCCTGCCGGGCATGGTGGCGCAGCAGGGCAGCGTATTTCTTGCGTCCCTGCTCAAGGAGGACAGGCATAGCGGTTAGCTCCACGCGCCAGACGTGATGCGGGGCGCGTTTCTGCACACCAATGATTAGGAAGCGGGTGGCGCCCAGCACATCTAAGTACAAGGCCGCCTGACGGTCGTAGTCGTACTGCTGGATGGTAGCCACAAAGTGAGGCAAGTCCGGGGAGCTGGTCGTTTTAAAGTCGATGAGCGTTAGGCAGCGGCCAGCGCGGCTGTGCACGAGTAGGTCGGGACGGAGCTTCACTCCTACCCCAGTGGCCGTGTGCGTGGCCGTGTAAGATTGCTCGGGTTGGCCCCGGTAGAGCAGGTCGCGGCAGTAGCGCTGGCGGCGCACTTGACGGGCCAGGGCTTCAAGGTCGGTCCAGCGGATGCCACGCTCCTGGGTGCGGGCGTAGTGCGAAGGCTCCAACACAGCGGCGTGGAAGTGGCTGCCGAAAGCCAACGCTACGGGGTTGGGCTGGCGCAGCAGCCCCAGCGTCTGGTTTTTCAATTGGGTTAGGTCGGTATTACTGAGGCCCGGCAAGGCCCGGTGATGGGCTTGGGTCAGGCCGGGATGATGTGTGAGGTCGTGGAACATAGTTATTAAGGGGTTAGGAGACAGGAGTCCCTACTTTGGACGAAGTAGGGCTAATGGATCTAGGCCGCCTGTTGGGTTTCGACTTCTTCCGTACTGGCGGCTTCGGACTCAGGAATGGTGTAGCCGTGCTGGATGCGCATGTCGGCCGCGCCCGTGTAGGTTTCCTGGCGCCAGATGGGAAAATCGCGGGCGAAGTCGCGGCGGGCGGCTACTTCTTGCGCATCGGCGGGCTCATAGCTGAACTGGGCTATGTAGTAGGTGGCCTTCTTGCCGTCTTTGGTCGTTTCCTTCTTCTCGGCCTGCACTTTCATTACCACGTCGGCCAGAGTCAGGTCGTCGTAGAACAGTGGCTCAATGAGGCGGTACAAGTTTTCGACGCTGTAGCCGTGGAACAGCACGGCGCAGATGGCGCCTTTGTCATCGGCGTAGAACAGTTCGGCCCAGAGCTTGCGGCCCATGTTGAGAATGTCGTCGGAGAAGATGCGCCAGGCCAGGGGAATAAAGCTCAGCGACGGCCCCAACGGCACAGTACCGCCGATGTTGAACTGGCCGGCCTTGGCATCGAAGCGGATCTGACGCGGGTGGCCAGGTAGGTACTTGAAGCGGGGCACCTGCTGCAGCTCGCCGGTGGCCTCGTCTACCTTGTCGATGAGATAAGCAGGATCGGGTTGGGCCAGAACCAGCGTGGTTTCGGTAGCGGAGGCAGCGGTGGTGTGCGCAGCTTGCGTTTTAAGAGCTTTAGTGGCAGTTGCCATACTGGAAGAGGTTAGAGGGAAGAAGTGAGAAAATATTGGGGCCCATTTACGGCCCTTTCGCCATGAGAAGGGTTGCGGAGGCAGGCACCCTAGGGCGGCTGGCAGCGCCGGCAGCTGACGCCACACTGAGCGCGGCAGGCGGCGTGCAAGGCAGCGCGAAGACCAGCGGCCCGGTCGCCGAGCAGCAGCACGGCCCAGGACGTGCCTGGGCACTTCATCAAGGTGAGGTAGGTGCCGGAGCCCAGAGGGCTGCCCGGTACGGGGCGCTGCATGATGCGACAGACGGGGGCAGATTGGGTATGCACGGTTTAGCGGAACTGCTTGTCGTGGCAGAGCATGGCACGGCCGACAATGGAATCGACGCCACGGGCAGCGGGCAGGTACTGGTACCAGAGGTAGGTAGCCAGCAGATTGAGGTAGCACGGGTTGCGAAACTTGCCCTCATCATCGATGAGTAGAATCAACTCATCCGAGAGGCGTACCACGTCCACCGTCCGGCAGTCGAGCAATTCGTAGAGTTCTGCTAGCTTAAAACTGCGGCCGTTGCGGGGGCTGACCGGCTGCGGCTCGACGCTGTGTGGGTCGAGTAGTTGGGGTTGGTAAGTAGTAGTTTGGGGCATGATGAGTGGCAGCAGAGACCTGCACCGAACAAGGCGCGGGCCAGTTACTTGAGTTAGTTGGCGGTGATGATGAGTCGGCCGATTTCGACCTTTACCAAGGCCGTAGTACCGGGCACGAAACCGGCTTCGGCCAGCCAATTGCCGCGCAGCACGAGCAGCGACGTGGTAGAAAGAGTGGGGTGCAGACGGCGGTAATATTTGGCCACCTTCAAGCGGCGGGATAAGGTGTTGGCCACGGTTGATTGGCTGTAATGGCCCACGCCTAGATGACGCGAGCCGGTGACAGAGTTATTTTAGCGCCCACGGATGCGGGTGGTAATCGTCGGCTGACAAAGGCAGCATGCCATATTGATCAGCCGGGCGCAGACGCAGCGTATTGGGCTCATTGAGTTGGTCGGCCGCGGCCCGCGCTAGCTCGTAGGTGGCGTAGGCGCCAGGAGCGGCCTCTTGTTGATAATGGCCAGGGCCACCGGGAGTGGTGCCGGGCAATGCTACATCGCGCACCACGGCCCAACCCTTAAAGCCGGCATACAAGCAGGCCACGTACCAGCGGCCGGCCTGCAGAGTACTACCAGCGGCCATAGTGCTGGCGCAAGCGTTGCAACTGTTCCCCAGCGGGGCTGGCGTGGAAGGCCTCAGCGGCAGCCTTGTAAGTGGCGCGGGCTTGCTGGTGGCGCCCAATAGCGGCGCGGATGCGGGCGAAGCGGGCCGGCTGATGGGGGTACTCATCGCGTAGCGCATACAAGGCCTCCCGAGCATCGAATAAGGCTGCTTGCGTGCGGGCCAACTGCTGGCGCACGGAAAGTACCAGGGCCGGAGCCGCTCCCACCAGGGGAGCGGGCGGCGCGGATAGTAGAACCTTAACCATGAACCAGACGGGCGCAACGGTGACGACGGGCGCGGCAGGCAAAACCGGGGCGGATAGCCAGGACACTGGCCAACTGGCCAGCTGCAGCCGTAATGACGCGTTGCGCGTGGCGGCGCTCCTGCATGGCCCCGCTGGGGGCAGTGGCAGCCCAGGCGGCTACTGCGGCAGCAACGGCCGTGAACGGGCAAGACAAGCCACCAGCCTGGTACAGCACCCAGCCTTGCGGGGATAGGCTACTGGCGACAAAATAGCAGACCTGGTAGTGAGGGGCACCCGCCGGGCCGCTGATGGCCACGTGCACGGAACTGAGGGCAGGGCCAGCCCAGGCGGCCGTAGCGAGCTGGGCAAACTGGAAGTGATGAAGCATGGCTGTAGAGGTTAGCCGTGGGTGCCCGCGCCGTAGGCCTCCGGTGGAGCGGTAGCCAGGGCCTTCCCGACTACACAACTAAAGTACAAACATATTTTCACTATAACAACAAGTTTGACAAACAAATTTACTTGTTTATCAACTAAATTTTACATAACTTATATACATGGAAAAGCACAAAAACAAGGTAATAGCGGTGGTTGGAAGCCGGAGCATAACTAACTGCACCGCCTTATGGCAGCGACTGGCTAAACTAGCACCGGAATTGGTGGTGAGCGGCGGAGCTGCTGGGGTGGACGCCCTAGCCGCCAGCTGGGCCCGTGCTCACCAAGTGCCACTGCTGGAGCTGCGCCCCGACTATGCCACTCACGGCCCTACAGCAGCGCCCCACGTGCGCAACGCGGAAATAGTACGCCGGGCCGACCTGGTGCTGGTGGTGTGGGACGGCCGTAGCAAAGGCACCCTGAGCACCCTACGCGCAGCCCGCCGCCTGGGCCGGCCGGTGGAACTGCTTGCCTTGGACTAGCGCTACACCAGCAGGCCTAGACTAGGACAGATAACCAGCGAAGCACCTTGAAAGCCTTGGCCGGGGGTTGGGGGACGGCCTGAGTGCCCCTATGATAGCCGGCCCGCAGGGCACCTTATGAGGGTGTAGCGGCCTTTTTGGGGCCGCGGAACCCGAGGCCATGCAGAGCAGCGCGGAGCATAATACGGGGGGTTGGGGGCCTCCCCAATGGACTTTCCGCGAAGCGGGCCTAATCGTACGGTGGGGAGAGGCGCGGGCGGCTGGGCAGCGAGGGCGTAGTGAGGATTGGCAGCCGCTGGCGCCGGGGCGGGGTTTGGGAGGAGCGGACGGGTGGCCTGGGGTCTTTTTCTGGCCCCAGGTGGCCTGGGAGCGGAGCGGTGGGGCGCGTTAGAGTTGAAGCACTGGAGGCAAGAGAAACAGATGTAACGGGGCGGTGGGTAGAGGCCGGGGCCTGTAGTGGAGCAGTGGGCTGGCTTGGGTGGGCGAAACGGAAGGGCCGGGCCTAGCGGGGGCTATGGTAGCCGACAGGCGGCGTGGGGCCCATTTCTGGCCCAGCGCGGCGTGGTGGCGTGGAACGATGACAGCAACAGAAGCAACTGAATCGGTAGGAGTGGCTGAGGGATGATAAGGGCGCGACCAACGGAAGCGGTGCGCAGCACGGGAGCGAAGCGGACCCCTGGACAGCCCGACCCCGGCCCGCAGCAGAGCGGAGGATAGGGGGCAGCTCCATCCAAGTACTCAAATTATTATAATACAAATTCCGACTTCAACCCAAGACCTTGATATATCAAATTAGTTTTATACTTTTATGTTTGTCAAACACATTATCACAAACCATGCGACTATGTTTAGCAGCACGAAAGCAGGGCACTTGACTCACATTATTACCACTGCGTTGGTGGGGCAAATGGTGGGCAGTGGGCTTACTCCGCCGCACCCTACTACCATTGAAAATTATGGGTACCTGATTATTCAAGCCCTGGTAGCAGTAGTCACTATCTGGGCTACGATCCGCAAAGCCCTTCAGCGGCCGGAAACGGTGGTGAAGGTGCCAGCGGACGTGTTGCCCCTAGGCCAAGTTGGTACCCTGAAGAGGACGGACAAAGATGGTTCGGCTCACTAGTGCCCAGGCGGCCAGGCAAAACACCAGGCTGGCAGGGGCCCATTCGAGCTTACGGCTAGCTTATGGCAAAGCTCTGGTAGCCTGGATGAATACGCCCACGTTGGCCCGTTTGGGCCGGCCTATCGTGACGCGGGGCTACCGGAGTGCCGCCGAGCAGGATAGGCTGTATGCGCAGGGGCGCTCTCAGCCCGGCAGTATTGTGACATACGTGCGTGGGGGCGGATCGAAGCACAACTCGGTGCCGGCCCGGGCCCTGGACGTAGCTTTTCTGTTGGAGAGCGGGCAGGTGAGTTGGTCGGCAGAGCTACTGGCCCGCTTCGCCAAACTGATGAAAGCGGCTAGTCCGGTGGTGCGTTGGGGAGGCGACTGGAAGACATTTAAAGACCGGCCACACTTCGAGGTGTGAGCCGGTCTTGTTCTTTTGGCGACGCGAAGTAGTAGTTGCTCAGAGAACTATGACGCTAAAATCACTGCTTATTACGAGCCAGCAACAGTGATTACTAATATTTTTAACATGCATAAAACTAATTTTGTTAGTAATAGTGTATACTTGCCCCAGCAATGGAGAATCGGGGGATGGTACCGAGAGTAGATGGTTATGGCAAATGCACGCTTATTGATGGAAGCTAGGATAGTAGACACGGCAGCCAACGGCCGGACCGTAGAGTTGCTGCGGCCGGGTAAGCCGCCGTGGCGTCTGGCTTTGCCCCGGGAGCTGGATCAACGGAAAACCACGTCAGCGCTGGTGGATTACGTGACGGCACAATACCTACTAGAATTCCCAGCTGAGAGTGTGCGGCTCGGCTGGGAAACTATTTATGCCCTGGCACAATCGGCGCTGATGGAAGCGCTGAGCCAGGACGAAGATCAGTCTTCCTATCTGCCCCGAGTCAATTGACTTTACGGCTTGATCCTTCATTTAAGCCCCTACCCTATTACTGCTTTTTTCCTCAATGGCTTACACTGTTCACCCTACCCCGCCGGCTCATTTGCCGGGTAGCCCAGAACGCTATGAGACTCGCCGCGGCGTGGTGCGACGCCTGCATAATCGGCGGATATGTATGGTGGTTACGCCGGAAGGGCATTACCAGCTGCAGATAGCTAAAGTACTAGCACCGGGCGAGGCTGCCGAAATGCGCCGCTTAGGGCATCGGGATACTATCGATGATTACGTGGTGCGGGACCGGGTACGGTACTCTGTTATTCAGCTCACGCCGGAAGCCTTTGAGGCGGTGGTGTGGTGCTGGCAAGAACTGCAGGCCCGGCAGCAGCGCAAGCGATAGTTTTTGCCGGCAAGCGTGGTGGAGCAGTTGCCTAGAGTCACCCAGGTGGTTCGCTGCTGCAGGGACTCTGCCATTTAATCTTTCACTTTTTACTTTCTACTACTATGCGCCAGTTTGTACCGGATGCGGAATCCATCACCGAGTTTTTTGGCGAGTTTGAGGCGCGGGGCTACCGGGTTGAGTTGGTAGAAACGCCGCAGTTAGGCGGCTACGCTCTGCGGATGCCGCTGGGGCCAGATAGCGAGGTCGTGCCGATGTTTCCGCTGCCAGCTGTTGAGATGCAGACTCCGGAGGATGCTCAGCGCTGGATGGAACGCCTGCGGGATGAACAGTTGAGCGAGTTTCGGTTTCTGTTGGGTCCTCACCCCCGGCCCCCTCTCCCGAAGAGAGGGGGAGCCAGGCGAAGCGGTAGGGATGCTTGATTTCGTAGACCTACAGTTGGCTACTGCCTTCCTTTGGTTCGGCAGGGCGGACGTCAGATGAAGCATGACGTGCTTTGTCGAGAGTTTTGGCTCACTTCGTGGCTTCATTTTGAAGTCCTTGCAGCAGGGCTTGTAGCCAGCTGAGGCTTTGGGTAACGGAGGGGGCTATGCGGTCGGCGGCGCTTAGGGGCTGGGCCATGGCCAGTGCCAGCCGGCTGGCCGTATGCTGCTGCATTTCGGTACGGAGGATGGCTTGCAACCGTTGGTGCAGCGGAGCGGACGAGGCCACCAGCGCCCTTAGCTCCTGACCAAGGACGTGGATGCCTACTAAGCGCATCAGGTCGGCGTCGGCGGTGGTGTCCATGGCCTCCAGCAGCTCATAGTGGTGAGTGAGAATGTCGTCGGTGATAAGCTCGTGGAAGTGCTCCAGAATTAGGCGCAGGTCGGTGCCGTCTTTGCCGCGCTGTTCGGGCCGGTCGTCCCAAGCCAACATTTTGAGCCCGACCAAGCCGGGCAGGGTGACGGCCTGCCAAGTGATATCCTCAGTGATTTTGACGGGTTCGGCCTGGGCCAGCACTTCGGCCAGCCCTACCACGGAAATCTGGGTCAGGCCTTTCCCGACTACCCGTACCCGGCCCTCGGCATCGGCAATGCCGCCGAAAGGCATCAGGTCGACTTCTACACCAGTAGGCTGGTGGATAAGGCAAAAGGCGCTGCTGGCTGGGGCGTGAAATTGCTCATGCGTGATCAGCCAGTCACGCAGCTCCTCGTACTCGGCCTGGTGCGCAATGAGCACGGCCAGATCAATATCCTTGGTGCGACGCCGGGAGCCAGCTTCCAGCGTCGCATCCAGCCACAGGTCGCGGGCCACGGCGCCAACCAGAAAGAACTCCAGGCCCAGTTGCTGTAGGCCGCGCGTGAGGGCGGGCAGCACGCGGTCGAGACCCGTAGCAAAGCGCCTTTCAGGCAGAATGTTGGATATATCGAGCATAGAGTTTCTGCGCTACCTCGCGGTTGCGGGCGTCGCCGCTTAGTAGTAGGTCGGCATACACCAGCAGAGGGGGAACGTAGGCGCTGGTAGGCTGAGTGAAGTTCAGTCGGTTGTCGAAGGGCGGCAGTACTTCCACGTTGCCGGTGGGGTCGGGAATGAGACGCAACTGGCGCATGAGCGCGGGGCGGGTGGCGGTGCTGTAGAGGGTGAAGAACTCAGGCAGCAGGTAGCCATCGAGCAACAGGGCTGCCGCTGGCTCCCCGCCCCAATGGGTATCGGCACCCAGGGGTACGTTTTGCCAGCCGCCAGCGGCCTGCTCGGCAGCCCAGCGGTAGCGCTGGGCCGGCAGGCGGGGTCGCAAGGTATCGCCGTAGCCTTCCACCCAGCGCCGGACCAAGTCATCCAGACGCAGCAGCTGCCGCGGCTCCTCGTCGAGCAAGTAACCCTGCTGAATGAGGTCGCGCATGATGAGACCCACCGTGGCCACTGGCGTTTCGGTGCGCAGAGCAATGGCACGGTAGGGCTGCCGGACTAGGTCGCGTTCAGTGAGCAGGTGGAAAAGCACGCGTAGGCCGCTTCTACGGAAGGCGCGGCCGGAGGCTGGATCGGCTTCGGGCTTGGCTTTGCGAGGCTTGGGTTGGCCTTGTACCAGCACGAACAGTTCGGCGTCGGGGTGATGGAGCCATGCGTTGCCAGCGGCGTCGGCGTAACAGAGACCTTGGCGGCGCATTTCCCGCCCAGCTTCTTCGGTTACGTAGGGCAGCAGCAGCAGCCAGGGGCGGCCAGGCAGATGCGGCGTTAGAGCGAGCAGCGGGGTGAACTTCGGCAGGTACACGTCTTTGGCTTCAACGGTGAAGATGGCCTGCTTGCCGATGGTCAGCGTGTGCTGGTGCGGCCCGTCCGTGGCTGCTCGGATTGGCAGTTTCTTGCTTAGCAGATCTTTCAGTACTGCTTTGACCTGGCCAATTAAGAGCGGCGCCAACGCTGTTTGTCTATCTTTTTTCACTTGTCTATTTTGTGTAGACAAGTTAGTAAAAGTAGACAAAGCTCTGAACGTTTACTCTAATATTTAATCAGTATAAGATATTGAGGGTAACTCTACAGGTGGTGCAGTGAAACGAGTTTGTAGCTTATCGTAAACTTCACCAGACATCCAAGCTGATACAGCTTTGCGAAACTTATCGTCTGCTACAAACCGTGAGAAGATGTCAACATTCTGGTCCATGCGCTCGATGAACAGTGTCTCGAGCAGAGAGGAGAATACTAAAGCAAATTTTTCTTGTGGGTTGGCTTGCGCAGCTTGAATGAGTCCTTCGTGTGTGAGAGCTACCTCTACAATCTGATCGAAAAAAAGCTGATCGGCATCGGTGAATTCGGTTCCAAACCGCTCATTCATTAGGTCGATGAGTCGAGACAAGGCCATTGGCTCCTCAATTATGGAACGGGTCCCAGTTTCGGTAGGCCCGTCGAGTGCTTGGCCGCGGTAGTCCTTGAGCACAATAGCGCCCTCACTTATCTTCTGCAGGCGGTAATACTGCAGGCGCACTTCTTCATCAAAGGAGTACAGTGGCTCAGATGGGCGCTTTGGCAGCTTGAGCACCAGGTAACGCAAGAAGGTGTACAACCGCTCCAAGTCGGAATCCTGAAAAGGAATAACCTGGCTGAGAAAGGTATACAGATTTAGATACGCCTGCACGTTTTTACGCCACAACTCGGCTTCTTCCTGATGTGCTTTGAGCAGAACACGGAAGCGGTCAACAGCTGGGTCAAGCAGGGCATTCAGTGTGCGGTGTGCAGACGGATGTAGTCGGCTTACACCCTTGCAGAAGACACGGATGAACTCGGATAACTCTTCAGCGTGATAAACACTGGACTCATCGGCAAAGGCTTTCAGCGCATACAAGCGGCTGGCATCGGCTTCTTCGCCCATCGTGGCGCCTTCGTAGTAATCGGCAAACGCATTGCGGATTTCCTCCCGGTCGTTAACAAAGTCAAGTACAAAGGTGTCTTCTTTGAGCGGGTGGGTGCGGTTGAGGCGGCTTATCGTTTGAACGGCCTGGATGCCGGAGAGGCGCCGGTCGACGAACATGGTATGGAGCAGCGGCTGATCGAAACCCGTTTGGTATTTCTCAGCCACCAGCAATACCTGGTATTCTGATGAGTCGAAAGCCTCCGGCAGCTCCTTTTCGGGCAAGCCGCCGTTCATGGCTACTTCGGTGTAGCTCACGTCGGGAAGCTTGTCGTCGGCGACAGAACCGGAAAAGGCCACCAGAGACTTGATGGCGTAGCCATGTTCCCGGATATAAACATCGAAATGCTGCTTGTAGCGCACGGCGGCAAGGCGCGAATCAGTAACCACCATGGCCTTGGCCTGGCCCCCGATGCGGTGGCGAGTGGTAGCATGAAAGTGCTCTACCATGATGGCCGTTTTTTGCGCGATGTTGTGCGGATGCAGGCGCATGTGCCGGGTGAGGGCACGAGCAGCGCGGCGGCGGTCGAGGCTGGGGTCTTCCTCGGAAGCCTTGAGCAGTTTGAAGTAGGTAGCGTAAGTGGTATACGACTTCAGCACATCGAGAATAAATCCTTCTTCGATGGCTTGGCGCATGGAGTAGCGGTCAAACGGCAGCTTGTCGCGCCCAAATACGGCTAAGGTGCGGTGCTTAGGAGTAGCGGTGAAGGCGAAGAAGCTTAGATTGGGCTGCCGGCCGCGACGGGCCATCTGCTCGTAAATGGCTAATACATCTTCTGCCCGGTCTTCGGCGGCAAGGCGCTGCGCTTCGGCCTGCATTGCGGTACCAGCTAATACCCCCCTCAACTCAGTGGCGGCGTCGCCGCTTTGCGAGGAGTGGGCTTCATCAACGATAACGGCGTAGCGCTTAGTAGGCAAAGCACCGGTGGCGGTGGGAGCAATATGGTAACGTTGCTCTTTCTTACGGGTACGCGTTCCGGATTTTGGCTGAGGAGCGGCTGCTTCCTCGTTGGCCCGAATCAAGTGGCGGGTTACGAACGGGAACTTCTGAAGCGTAGTGATGATGACGGGCACACCGCTTTGGAGGGCAGCCGTTAGCTGGGCCGAGTCGTCATCTATCTTCTGCACCACTCCCTGCCGGTGCTCAAACTGGTAGATGGTATCCTGAAGCTGCCGGTCGAGCACGGTACGATCGGTTACTACGACTACGCCATCGAAGATGGGCTGTGCGCCGGCGGCATCGTGCAGGGAGGCCAGCCGATGGGCTAGCCAGGCAATGGTATTACTCTTGCCCGAGCCGGCGGAATGCTCGATGAGGTAGTTGTGGCCAAGACCTTCCAACTGGGCCGCGGCGAGCAGGTTGAGCACCGCGCGGCGCTGGTGGTAACGCGGGAACACCAGGATTTCTCGTTTGGCCCGGCGGCCGTCTTTGCCGCGCTTTTCTTCAATTTGAAGGTGGAGGAAGCGGGCCAGCAGTTCAAGCAAGGAGTGGCGCTCCAGCACGTCTTCCCATAGGTAAGCCGTGCGGAGGGCGCGGCCGGTGGAGTTGGGCGGGTTGCCGGCGCCGCCCTCGTGCCCTTGGTTGAAAGGCAGGAAGTGGGTGGCTTCGCCGGCCAGCCGCGTGGCGAGCCAAACCACTTCGGTATCGACGGCGAAGTGAACGAGGGTGCGCCGCTTAAACTCGAATAGCAGTTCGCGGGGGTCCCGGTCGCGGCGGTACTGACGGAGGGCGTCTTCGGCGGTTTGGCCGGTGAAAGGGTTCTTCAGCTCCAGCGTAGCTACGGGCAAGCCGTTGAGCGACAGCACCACATCAAGGCTTTTGGCGCGGTCGCGGACGCTATAGTGGAGTTGATGGGTGAGGCCCAGGCGGTTGGCGGCGTAGTTGCGGGAAAGATCGGGGTTTAGCTCGTGGGCAGCCCGAAACCATGCTACACGAAGAGTGCGACCGTAGCATTTGAAGCCGTGGCGTAGCGTAGCGAGGCAACCATGTTGGTCGAGCCAGCGGGTGAGGTCGTCCAGGATCTGAATTTCCATGCGCGGCCCCAGCAGCTTGCTTAGCTTTTCCCACTCTTGCGACTGGGTTTGCTGAATAAAGCCTAGCACTTCCTGCGGGAAGAATGCCCGTACCGCGTCATAGCCGGCCGCTGGCAACGACGTGTAGCCGTGCGCTAGCAGGTGAGCTTCTAGCTCAGTTTCGAAGGCGGCTTCGGAAGTAATACGGTGTAGCATACGCAGATCAATTACCGGGTTTGTTGACTAATGGACTTGATGTGGTTTTTCAAGGCGTCTACCACGACGAATAGAAATGGGTCTAATTGTCCTGTCTGCTTTTCTAACGTAGCTAGAACAGCCCTTGCATCGGCTAAGTCGAGCAGCTTGCCATTCTTTTTCTGTAAAGTACCATGAATAGCCTGACGGCGATACTGCTTCAACTGTTTTTCATTCAACCCCAAGTGCTCAATGGTTTGTTGAGCAGCTTCACTGCTTCGTGGCTTGACAGTACCATCGTAAGTGAAGTAAAATTTTTGCTCACAACCCGCTTGCAGTGGAGAAATGAAGCTCCCAACTTCTGCCGGGTCGGGCCAACTGCCTTTGCGCACTGCCCCGAAAAGACAACTAGTACCAGGTTTTGGATAGCAGGCTACCAAGTTGTTGTAATCAACATCTTCTCCGCTGCCTAGTTCGCAATGAGTCTGTGCTTTTACGTGCTCAATGTGGCAACTAGCAGCATCAATTTTTACGCCTGTGTACGCGCATAAACCTCCTTGTTCCTTTAGTAGAGACTTGACCACAGCCTCTCGGAGGCCTGGCGCTTGCTTCATGCTGTCGTAGTTAAACCATTCTGTCCCTGCTACCTTCTTCCTCCATGCTGCTAGTACTGCAGGCTGCTTATTTTTTGTGATTTTTCTCATGCTCAATAAGGGCACGGTAAGAATTGAGGCTAGCTTCCAAGCGCACACCTTCGCTATCAAGGCCGTGCAGCATCGTTTTCAACTTCTTTAATAAAGAGCCCGCTTTGCGTAAGTGCCCCTTGCCGATGGCTATATCAATAACATCAATCAGATCTTGGCTTTCGGCAGAGCGAGATGGAACGCCCATGATGTATTCTAGGACAGAATTGGCATCAAGTCCATAGGCTTGGTTGATTTCTTGAGTCTGGCTATCGAGCGTCAGCAAGGTTACGCGATTAGGCTCTACCTCTCCGAGTGTCTGAGCCGAGTGCGTGGATGCAATAAACTGGCACTGTGGGAACGTGGCTTCCAGTCGCTGCACCACGTCGCGCTGCCAGCCGGGGTGAAGATGCAAATCCAACTCATCAATCAGCACAACGGCTTGGCCTTCGCGGATGGGGTCTTGCAAATGGGGATTGGCGAGATAGAGCCGGCGGGCCAAGTCCAAGACCAAGGCAAGAATGCTACGTTCTCCGTCGGAGAGCTGTTTTATGCTGAGTTGGTGGCTATTTTTGGTGATGAGCAATTGCCGGTCATCGTCGGGTGGGGCTAGCTGTAAATCCTGGCAGTTGGTTAAGAAGGTAGCCACCACTTGATTAAATACGCTGGCCAATTCATCTACCGTGGCAGCATCGGCACGCTCGGTAGCTAGCACCTGACGGAGGCGCCACCAGTCGGCAAAGGCTTTGATGCTGAATGCCCGCTCATTGTCCAGCGCTTCGACGTAAGCCGGCTGTTGGGTGCGCCCAACTTTGGCGGTTTCGTTGTTAGTGAGGGAGCGGTGAGGAGAATAGTACACAGCCAGTGGCATAGGCCGCCCCTCTCGCAGACATTGCCGCACTGTTCTTAGCCGGTCGTCCTGCTCATTGAGCGGCGACTTGGTCGGGGGCATCACCAGCGGAACAGAGGGCGGCGTGTTGGGAGCTGCCAGGTACAGGTTAGCCACGTCGGGTGTTTCGATAACCTTGGCCCGGTCGCCGCGCACGGGGCCGGACTCGGGCACGTATGCTTCTGCTTTGCGGTCGATGGCGTACCGGAAAGGGAACTGTACTACCTGCCCGGTAAGCTGCACCACCAAGGAGGCTTCGCCCTGCGTAATATCGTCCTTGCTGAACGCATGGCCGCGCACCCCAGTGGATACGAATTGCGGCAGCAACTGCGAGAGTAACACGCGTAGCGCATCCAAAGCAGTTGATTTACCTACGCCGTTCACGCCTACCAGCAAATGCACGCCCGGTTGGCCGAGGAAATCAAACTGGGCCGTGCGAAACGCCCGCATGTTTGAGAGTTCTAGCTTATGCAGATACATCAGCGGTAGTAGATAAAGTGAGTTGGCCAGTCACAGCAGCCGAAATAAGGGAAGACCGTTTTTGCTGAAGCAAGGTGAGGCTAGACTCAATCTCTTTTTTTAGATTGTTTATCTCACTAAGAACAACTTTCAAATAACGAACAATGGACTTTTGCTCTTCCAATTCAGGCAGTGGAACAAGAATATCAGCGTATTTTTCAGCACTAAAGTTTGGAATTGTTGCTTGAATAATTCCTTCCTGAACTTGCATCCAATAAGCTGGCGACTGAGCAAAGTAATATATGAAATCAGGAAGCACCTTCTTCAAATTGCTTCTCATTCGGATGAGATACCCTGCAAAACAAGCTGTACCCCAGCTTTTTCTATAGATAAATGTTTTACCTACTGTTGCACCGCTCCTTGCGAACAGTATATCCCCTTCTTTTAATATGTAAGGAGCTGCTATATCAGGTGACAATGACCTAAAAGTATCTTCCTTCAGATTACCATTTTCGTCAATATCGGTAATACGAACAAAACGAGGATGATCGGGATTTTCTTCATCTGCAGCCTCATTTGCACCATAATCCAATCGTTCCACAGCTAAGAACTTTAACCGCACAACCTGCCAATGCGCCGGGATACTACTGAACCAAGAGACGTCAGAGTCGCGTCGCGACACCTGAGCATCGAGGCCCTGCATAACGGCGCGAGCAATAACAGCGCGGCGCTTTTCCTCCAAGAGTTCAAGCTGCCTTCGGCGGGCAGCGGTTAATTGGTCGAGGCGCTGTAATTCGTAGTCAAGGAAATCGGCAATGGCTTCTTGCTGGACCAATGTGGGGACTGGTACAGGAATTTCACCTAGGTCAGAAGCATTAATAGCAGGATAGCTCACTCCAACGGAGCGTACTTGCACTTCAGCAATAAATGAGACTTCCCGCAATACGTATTTGCAGAAGCGCGGCAATAATACCTCTGGGCGCGGCCTGATAACAGCAAACCCGGTGGAGACAATCAAATTCTCAGCTGGATGCTCAATGGCGGCAATGGCCAGCAAGTAGGTTCGGACCGTGGAAATAATTACGTCACCGTGCCGTACTTGGCGACGAGCACGGCTGGGAGCTTTATCAAATGTGTAGGGGGTTACCTCCAGAATGTCTCCGGTGGATGTCACGTTACCAATATCTAGGTATTGCAGCTCGTAGTCCTGTGGCGTTGTTTCGGGCAGAGCTTCGTCGTTGATAGTGGCTGCGTATTTCAACCGTCGTCTCGGGAATGCATTTTTCATCCAGCTGCCTCCGTCATCAATGCCAGAATTTCCTTTTCTACCGCCGTCAATTCTTTATTAATCTCCGTTAATGATCTAGCGTTTTTGAACTCGTAGAAATACCGATTGAAATTTATTTCATAGCCGACCTTATCCTTTTCCCGGTCGAGCCAGGCATCGGGCACGTGCGGCAGTACTTCGCGGGCGAAATAGGCATCTACCTCTTCATCAAGGGCGATATTTTCATAATCTCGCAGATCGGCATCGGGTTCGTAGCGCACTTTCACTTTGGCAGAACTTGCAAACAGCCCCGTTGCGGCTAGGTCGTTGCCGGCAAACCAGCCCGCGTGGCGGTCAGTGGTGCTCAGTTCGTCGCGCAAGGGCTTGGCGGGGCCTGTCAACACGGGTACGGCTGCTGGGTCGCGCTCGGTGCACACAGTTCGGAATAGCTTTACTTCGGGACCGCGCCACTTACTCCCCCGCTGCTGCAGCACAGTTTGAACCGTGTTCCACACCGTATTCCAGTTGAGAGAAGGCCCGCGGCCGAGGGCTTGGTCGAGGGCCTGCACGTCGTCGAGCAAATAGGGGCACGCTTCCAGGAAGCTAGCTTTGCGCTCAAACGTGAGCTGAAAGCGCAGGCGCAAGGGCCGCTCCACCGTAAGGCGTCGGTAGCCGAATGCTTCGCGGGGAAAGATATGCGAATATGTGTTCTCGGTGAAGTCGGCGTATAGCTTCACAATCTGCGCTACCTGATCAGGTTCACCTTCTATTTTGCCTTCTCCTATTTTGCGCCGTTTGCTGCCCAGCGAACGGCGTAAGGGTAACGCCAGCTCGCGGGCATCGAGCAGCTGAATCTTGCCTTTCCGGTCGTCGGACTTACGGTTGCTGAGCACCCACACGTAGGTGGCAATTGAAGTGTTGTAAAAAAGCTGATCGGGCAACGCAATGATGGCTTCCAGCCAGTCATTTTCTTCGATTATCCACCGACGAATGTCGCTTTCACCCGAGCCGGCTCCACCTGAAAACAGCGGCGAACCGCTGAATACCACCGCTAGGCGCGAACCACCCTGCTTGCCTACGGGTTCCTCCGGGTTGTAGGGCTGCATCTTGTGCAGCATGTGCTGTAAGAAAAGGAAAGAACCGTCGCTTACACGGGGCATACCTGCGCCAAAGCGCCCTCTGTACCCATCTTTCTCGTGCTCGTGCTTGACAAACTGCTGCTGGCGCTTCCAGTCAACTCCGTAGGGCGGGTTGGCTAGAAAATAGTCGAATTTCTGGCCCTCAAACTTGTCATGCGTGAGGGTGTCGGCGTATTCGATGGTGCTTTCCTGACTGTGCTTCCGGTTGAGCTTGGCTTCTTTTCCACTCCCAATAGGGTCGGCTTTGATGAGCTGGTCGGAAGCGGCTATGGCGTAAGCCCGCGGGTTGAACTCCTGGCCGTACACGTATACGTGCGCGTCGCTGTTGTAGGCGGCCACGTGGCGCTGCACCTCGGCCAACATACCACCCGTGCCACAGGTCGGGTCCAATACTTTGATGACGGTACCGGGGCGCTGCAGCACGGCATCGTCGGGGGTCAACAGGATATCCACGAGTAGATGCACTACGTCGCGGGGCGTGAAGTAGTCGCCAGCAGTTTCGTTGGCTTGTTCGTTGAAGCGCCGGATAAGGTCTTCGAAGAGCAAGCCCATCTGGATGTTGTCTACCCGGTCGGGGTGCAAGTCAAGCCTAGCAAACTCCTTTACGATAAGGTAAAGAATGTTGGCTTCGTACATCTTCTGGATTTCCTTGTCGAACTCGAACTTCTCGAAGATGTCCTGCACATTCTGCGAGAATCCGCGGATGTACTGGTTTAGGTGAATCTGGATGTTATCGGAGTCGTTCCTTAGCGTCTCAAAGCTGAGTGGAGAATGGTTGTGGAAGCGTTGCCCAGCCAAGGAGTTAAGAAGGCCGTCGGGAATGGGCTTGCCGGCAGCCTCCAGGCGATTGTACTCGGCTACAACCCGGTCTTTGTTTTTTTCCAGTACACAATCGAAGCGGCGCAGCACGGTGAGCGGAAGCATCACCCGCTCGTACTGCGGCGGGCGGTAGGGGCCGCGCAGCAAGTCGGCGATGCTCCAGATGAAGTTGCTGATTTCCTGATGTGAGGGCATAAGCAGTAGCTGCGGTAAAGCAAATCAAAAGTTAAAGGTAATAACTGGGTAGCGGCCTTATGGTGGTTATTATTTCGCCGAAACAACCCGGAGCAATCATCGGCAGGGTACGTCCCTGATTAGCAGCTGCTTCGAAGCTTCCTCCTTCCAAGCAGCTAAAATCAGCTCTGTTTCGTGCTTGCTAGCTCCTGGTTTTCGCTCAATATTGGCAGCATGTATATCTGGGTTCCATTCTTCCAAGAGCTAGGCCAGAAGCTAGCCGACTACGAAACCAATCAGCCGCAGCTAGTGGCACTGCTGCAACAAGCTGGCGTTAAGCCTGGTGACGATCAATATTCCGACGGCAGCACGGCGTCGCTGCAGGAGATGGACCCGTTCACTTTTTTGGCTCTGTGCACCAAGTATGGCAAGACCAAGCAGCTGCAGATACTGGCGGCGCTGCGGGAGCTAATGGGGTTGAGTAATCCTGCTCCTAATGACACGGACGGTGTGCCCAACGCTCCAGCGCAGCAAGCTTGGCTATTTCGGTATGCCAAGGACCGCCAGCCCGGTGACGTGCCGCTGCTGTGGCTGCTGTACCACCAGGTGTAGGCCGGGCAGGTGAGTGAGGAAACTTTTAGCCAGGTGCTGGGTCTGCACGGGGTAGCTTGGCCGAAGCTGACACAGGGCCTCTGCGCGCTACAGCCAGCGGCCTATCTGCCGCTGAACAAGCAGACCCGTCCCTACTTGGCGGCGCATAGACTGAATTACTCGTTTGGGTCGTTTTCGGAGTATGCGGAGTACCAGCAGACGATTAGAGACACGTTGGGCCAGCCGTTGTTTGAAGTGTCGCACAAAGCGTATTTAGCCAACCAAGAAGCTACGAAGGAGGGCGACGCGGTGCCCGTGAAGGATAATGGCGAGGGCGAAGAAGACGAGCTGCTCCCGATGAGCGATGCGCCGACTTACTACTGCGTAGGTGCTTACTGGGAAGGCGACGACCAGACGGAGCGATTTGTGAAGGAAGGAATCTGGGAGAACGGATATGATGACAGATTCGTGGACCGCGTGAACGAAGTACCCGTAGGGGCGGCTATCGTCATCAAGTCGGCCTACGTACGCAAGCAGCAGGGGAAATACGTTTCGGCCATGAACATCAAGGCGCGGGGCCGGGTAACAACCAACCCGCGTAATGGCAAGCTACTGGAGGTGGACTGGGAACTGGACTTTACGCCGTTTGAACTGATCAACAAGGGCAGCTACCGACTGACGATTCATGAACTGTGGCGCCCAGAGCATATTGCCGCCATGTTTGGGCTGCCGGTTACTTCTCCCCCCCTGCGGCCAGATAAGCTAGTGGTAGTAGAGCCCGTGGAGCGCGAGCTTCCGGAGAATGTGCCATATGAACTTAATACCATTCTGTACGGCCCACCCGGCACGGGTAAGACCTACCGCACGATTGAAATAGCGGCGCACATTGTTACTGGGGTCGAGGCGACGGACCACCAAACGGCTAAGAGCACGTTTGACCGGCTGCGCGGGTTGCAAGTAGAGTTTGTGACCTTCCACCAGAACTACACCTATGAGGACTTCGTGGTGGGCATCAAGCCGAGCCTGCAGGGCGGCGGCTTAGGGTTTGAGCGGCATGAGGGCGTATTTTACCGCATCTGCCAACGGGCCCGCGCCAACTATGACCACCCTACGGAGCCACTGCGGAATTATGTGCTGGTGATAGACGAGATAAACCGGGCCAACATGTCGCGGGTGCTGGGGGAGCTGATTACGTTGCTGGAAGAAGATAAGCGGCTGGGCGGCCTGAACGAGCTGACGGTGACGCTGCCCATGGCCGCACCGACGAACATTGGTGCCCTGGAAACCCTGGCGGTGCCGCCGAATCTGTTTGTGCTGGGCACGATGAACACGGCCGATAAGTCGATTGCGCTGCTGGATGTAGCGCTGCGGCGGCGGTTTGAGTTTGTGGGGCTATACCCGAATGAAGAGTTGGCGGAGCTTACGCCGCTAGCGCGCACAATTCTAAAGGAGCTAAACAAACAGCTGCTGGCCGTGAAGAAGTCGGCTGACTTCTTGGTGGGACATGCAATGTTCCTGAAAGATGACAAAGATCTGCCGCAGATGCTGAATAGGCAGGTAGTGCCGTTGCTGCTGGAGTACTTCGGCGGGCGCACCGACTATGTGAAGAAAGCCCTGACTACCGCCTTCGTGGGTACTACCCTGACGGTGGTAGAGAAAAGCTATCAGCTACGGGTAATCAGCCAAGCCGGATGAGCGGCGACATATTGCTGATTCGGGTGCCGGAGCACGGCACATCGGAAGCATCCCTGCCCGAGGACTTTGACCGGGCGGGGTTGCTTGCCTACCTGGAAGCGGTGTGGCAAAGCCGACGGTTGTTGGCTGAGGAAGATGCTTTGGGTGATATGGCAGCATCGTCGAATGGCGGCAAGCCGTTGCTGCAGTTGCTGCCCGATGGGCGGGTAAAAGCCCGTAACTACGTGGGCGTGGTGCAATGGGGAACGGTGCGCATTGAAGTGTACCCGAAGCTGTTTGGGGATGAGGCGCTGAGTAGCGGGCGTTGGTTCCGGCACGTGCTGTGGTGGCTGAGCTACTGCAGGCGGCTGCGGTTTCCGTTTACGGGTGTGGTCACGGAGCTTGAGGCAGTGACGGAGTTTCCAGAAGCGTTGATTGCCCAGTTTGCCCGGCTGGCGTATCAACTGGTGACGACGCAGCCCTCCTCGCAGTATCAGCAGGTGGAAGAGGCCTTGGCTTACCCAAGGGGCCGCTTGCAGGTAGCGGCTACCATACGCGAGAGTCTGCGGCATGGGCACTTCCATCGGATGGTGTACGTGCATGAGCCGTTTGTGCATGACAACCGGCTAAACCGGCTAATTCGCCACGTAGCCCGGCAACTACACAGTCAGTGCCGATTTGCAGAAACGGCGGAACTGCTGCAACAGGTGTTGTTTGTACTTGATGAGGTAAGCGACCAAGTGGCCACCGTGGCTGATTGCGACGCTCTACACCTGACGTCGCACTTTGGGGACTACGCGCAGTGCGTAGCTATGTGCCGGTTCTTCTTAGCGCATAGCTACCTGGACCTGGATACCTGGGATGGGCAAACCGCCTGTTGTTTGCTAGTGCCCATGGAGTATGTGTTCGAGGATTTTCTACGTGGCTTTCTAGAAACGCATCTGGGGACGGATTATGAGGTGGCCTATCAGTCGACGGGCTGGCTGACGGATGAAGGGGTGTTTCAGCTCAAGCCTGATTTGGTGCTGACGCACCGGTTATCGGGCAAGCAGGTATTGATAGATGCCAAATACAAGAAGCGTTACGGGCAAGAACAGGAACGGAAGGCGGGCATAGGCCAAGCCGACTTGTATCAGTTGGTTAGCTACGCGCTGCGGCGGGCGTGCCCCCGGGGCATACTGTTGTATCCGGGAGCCGATGGAAAAGCATTGCCGGAGCGGAAGCAGTTTACCGTTAGCTCGAAGCTTATGCCCGGAAACAACATCAAATTGTGGGCTGCTAGTATGCCGGTGTCGGGTGAGATAGATGCTGAAGCAACCTTGATAGCGGAGCTACAAGAGTTTTTGCGGAACTTGCTAACGGAGGTACTGAGTGGCTGAGCAGGCAGCTGAAGCCAACCATCTTACAACGACTATACGCTTTGGCTCACGTGAAACGAGCAATTTATTCCAATGCAGCTTACAGCCGAACAACAAGCAATTCTGACCGCTACAGGTGACTTAAAAATAAATGCTGTAGCCGGGAGCGGTAAGACAACTACCTTAATCGAATACGCTAAAGCCCAGCCGACCAGCACCCGTATACTTTATCTGGCTTTCAACAAAACGGTAAAGCAAGAGGCCGTGCGCAAGTTTGAAGTAGCAGGCCTTTCGAACGTGCAAGTGGAAACGGCACACTCCCTGGCGTATCGGCATGTGGTGCGTGGCAGCCGCTATGAGCTGCACCCCAAGCACAACTACAAAGCGCACGAGCTGGTGGAGCTGCTGAAGCTACCACGTGGCAACAAGGAAAACCGCCACCAAGAGTACGTGCTGGCGAATCACATTCTGAAGTTCATCACCTACTTCTGCAACAAAGCGGAAAGCAAGGTACAGGAGCTTGATTACCTGGCTACGGTGTCGGATGCGAAAGCCCGAGAGTTTGTCACGAAGCATTACGCGCTGATTGAGCGTAACTGCCGGGAGCTGCTGGCCCGTATGAAGCGGGCAGAGGTGCCTATTTCGCACGAATTCTACCTGAAGCTGTTTCAGCTCAGCCAGCCCAAGCTAGCGACCGACATCATCTTGTTTGACGAAGGCCAGGATGCGTCGGAAGTGATGTTGGATATTTTTTTCAAGCAAGCGGCTACGAAGGTGATTGTAGGCGATACGCACCAACAGATTTATGGCTGGCGGCACGCGGTCAATTCACTGGAGAAAACCAACTTTCAGGAGCGGCAGCTCAGTACCAGCTTTCGGTTTCAAGCCCCGATTGCGCAGCTGGCCACTCAAGTGTTGGCTTGGAAGACGAAGCTAGGCGAAGGGCCACAGCTGACCGTTACGGGAGCTGGCAAGGTGACGGGTGGCAATACGACGCGGGCGGTGATTGGGCGCACCAATTTGCAGCTACTGCTGAAGGCCATTGAATACGTGCGTCAGCATCGACAGCAATTGAAGCGCGTGTATTTTGAGGGACACATTCAGTCGTACACTTACGCCGATGAGGGAGCTAGCCTGTACGACGTGCTGGCGTTGTACAATGGGCGAAGCGCAACCATCAAAGACCCGCTGATTCGCAAGATGTCCAACATCGAGGAGCTAGCCGAGTATGCGGAACAGACAGAAGACAGGCAGCTGCAAATGCTCATTCAGATTGTCGAAGACTACGGCAATGAGGTAGTTGACCTGATTAAGGAGCTGAAGCGGCTACACGTGGCAGATGGTGCTCGCGACCAAGCTCAGCTGTACTTTTCGACGGTGCACCGTTGTAAAGGCTTGGAGTATGATGAGGTGCAACTTGCGCCAGACTTTATCACGCAGATGACCATTGATAAGCTGGCAGAGGAGTTCCGGACGGAAGCACCGGAGACTGGCTTTCGTGGCAAAGTGTTGGAGGAAATTAATCTACTGTACGTGGCGCTAACGCGGGCGCGCAAGCGGGTGTACGTACCAGCTGACAGTATGCCAACGGGCTTTCAGCCCCATGCAGATGTGCAGGTGATATACGGCAACAGTGGCACAGTGCTACTCGATCATCTGCAAACACCGACTATAGACGAATGGGGGAACCCACATCAGGCTCCCCCATCGTTGTTGTCGCTGCAAAAACGGCTAGATGCCAGCGGTAAATAGGTACAGCCGCGATACACACTGTGCCACTCTGCGACTTACTGTTCTACATCTGAAAACTCAAGCAGCGTGTTGCTTTCATCCACATAATAATTCTTAACCAATGTCCCACAAAAAGTATGACTTGCGCAAAAAACTCAGGAACGATAAGCGCCTTACTGCGACTAATCGTGCATTTGACCTCAAATTCCTGGAAGCCGAGATACACCAGGCTCGCTTGAATGGTACTAGCGAGAAGGATATAAGCGTTACCATTATAATCCCTCGTTTCAACAAAATATTCTTTAAGTTTTATGCAGATGCTAAAGAAGTAGCAGATACGTATAACTTATCAAATGATGAGCTTGAATGTTTCTTTGTATCTCAATGCAATAACCACGCTTTTTTTCTCCAACGAGGAATAGATAGAAAAGCTCAAAAATTAGATAAAGTGGAAAATAATTCTGGTGTTCATACAGAATACAGAAACACAAAGCTTAAGAGCAGTTTACCAAGAGGGGATTTCTATGCAGTGGATACAATAGATAACTCTGTTGATGCTATTGGTATGATAATTTCACATTATAGATTTTTAAGCAGGAGTAATACTGTAAATAAAACTTCTTTTAAAAAGGAAATTGTTTTAAACTCTTTGTTAGGCTTATATGAATCTTTGCTATCCACATCATCAGAGAAAACGTGTTATGACAAGTTAGTGTGGGAAGACAAACATGTTATAATAAAAAATGGTATTTATTCTATAAACCCCATCGAAAAAGAACCAATAGAATATATTGAGGTAGGCAAAGAAATAATTAAGTCAACTATTGATAGACATTTCTCCAAAGATTTAAATATTATTGAAGTTTCAGAATATGCAAAGAAATTTAGACTTAAAAGAAAAGAGATGCATATAGTCAGTGTAACCACTGAAAGGGGTTATCTGATACCAAATATAGCAAAAGGCTTTTCTGAAATTCATTTAAATTTTGATTTGCGCATACATTTTCAGCTATCTACTTATTATCAATTTTCTGAAGACATGTTATTACCAATAACCAAAACTCTCAGAGTAAAAGATATCACACTTATTTACGCAGAGCTTTGGGAGTTAGTATACATGGCTTTCAACTTGTCAGCAGATTGGCAAGTAAGTTCATCATCTGATTACCTATACCAAGCCCCATTTAGAATTAATAAATTTGTATTAATCAAATTTTTACAAGACAAAACATATTATAATGAGAATGAAATCATTGAATTTATTAAATTAATAACAAACGACACGGAAAGAGTAAGCTTTTGGAACAAACAGATGTTGGAACAAGGTGACGACTTGCTGTTTTGCATGTGGACTATCTGTAATTCACATTTTCTGTATTTGATAGATGAGTGGTTGAAATTTGGAGAATATCCGCTCACAGATAGAGGCACAATATTTCAAAATAATGTCAGAAATATCATAAGAGAATCAATCAAGGACAAAGGTTATTTTTGTGAAACTCATAGCTATGAATCCATAGCGCCTGATGCAACAAGTATAAATAAAAGAAAGAACGCGGATTTTATTTTTGAGCTAAGTGAATATATTCTAGTTTGCGAGGTTAAATGCATTAACTATCCACTTGAGTCGCGGGATGTATTTAACTTTTACAAACCTTTATACAAAGGTGTGGAACAAGTAAATGAAACCACTAAGTATATTGAAGAAAATAGGCATAAATTTATTGGTGTGCTTTCTGGCTTAAGAACAAAACCCATCATCAAGGCAGTAATAACGAACTACCCCTTAGTATCGGGTTCGTCAATTAGCGGAGTGCCATTAACTGATATAGCCCACATACATCATTATATAAAATATGGCGAGCTTGATCAAAGTGCTACTCAACCAACCACTAATGGCGCACAAGGCGCCGTTAATACAATGCGCACTAAGTTCTACTCAAATGAGAGGGAGTTTTGCGAGAATCTTCTTGAACATTTGACCAACCCTTTACCAGTTGAATCTCTCAAAAAAAGATTCATTTGGGAAGAGGTCTGGGTAAAACCTGATTTAATATTTGAGCAATTTAAGTATCAATAACAATGTTAATAAAATAAAGCTAATATGTAGTGATCAAATAGCTAACGCGTCTCAAGGTCGTTGAATACGCCTCGGCGCAGTGAGCATCTGACGATTACCTCATCCGTTGCGCCATTGCGGTGCTTTGCCACGTCGAATAGCACCGTATCCGCAGTAGGCGTGCCGTCGTCGTACTCTGCGATGTTGTAGTACTCGCCGCGCCAGAGAAAGACGATGCAGTCGGCATCTTGCTCTATACTGCCGGACTCGCGTAGGTCGGAGAGCATTGGGCGCTTATCCCCTCCCCTTTTCTCCACGTCACGGCTTAATTGAGACAGCGCAATGACAGGGGCGTTGAGTTCCTTAGCCAGTTCCTTTAGGCCGCGGCTGATGCTGCCGACTTCCTGCTCTCGGTTGCCTTTCTGGTCGCCGCGCATGAGTTGGATGTAATCGACCAGCACCAGGCTTAGCGGGTGCTGGCTATGGAGGCGGGCACACTTAGCGCGCAGCTGCTGGATGCTCAGGCCGGGCGTGTCGTCGAGGTGCAGTAGGTGGCCGTGGGTATGCAGGCGCTGGGCTTGTTGGCGGATGTGCTGCACTTGGTCGAGGCCACCGGGCAGGTTGCCACGGCGCAGGTCGGAGTTGGAGTAGCCGGATACTTCACTAGCTACCAGCCGCTGCATGAGCTGTAGCGTAGGCATTTCGAGGCTGAAGATGGCCGTGTGCTGGCCGTGGTCGAGGGCGGCGGTGCGGGCGAAGTGGAGCAAGGCAGCGGTTTTGCCCATAGCGGGCCGAGCAGCTAGAATGACCAAGTCGCCGGGTTGCCAGCCGCCGGTCAGGCCATCGAGTTGGCTGAGGCCGGTGGGAATACCGGTGAGGCCGTGCTGCTGCACGGCCTGCGCCAGGCGGTCGAAGGTGACGGCAAAGGCTGCAGCGGCAGTCTGACCCAGGCGGGTTTCGAGGGTGCGGTGTAGGCTGGTGAGGTGCTGTTGGGTGTCGGCCAGTAGTTGCAGTGGGTCACGGGTATCGTCGTAGCCGTAGGCAGCCATCTCCGTGCCGGCGCGGATGACAACGCGGCGAACGTGTTGCTCCTGCAGAAAGCGGCAATGAGTTTCGAGATGGGCGGTGGAGTTGATTTTAGCGGTTAGTCCGGCTACGAAACTAGGGCCACCGACGCGCTGCAGGGTGCCGCGATGGCGCAGCTGGGCTACGACGGTGAGCAAGTCGGCGTGCATACCGGCTTGCACCAGGTCGCGGATGGCCAGGTACACTTGCTGATGGGCCGGCAAGTAGAAGACTTGCTCGTCGGGCAACGTGGCCAGCAAATTACGCTGCGCATCGGCTTCGAGCAGAGCCGCACCGAGCACGGCCGCTTCCAGATCGAGCGCCTGCGGAGGAAGATTTTTCAATGGATAATTAGTAATTAGTAATGAGCAATGATGTTTAGGGTCAGCGGGTTGAGTGATTGTTCATTCTTCATTGATAATTGTTCATTGCCCGTCAGCTCCAGCGGCTGGGGTCGGTGGGTTTGGGTGCGGTGCGGGCCCGGGTGGGGGTAGTTCCCGGGACCGTAGTAGTAGCCGGAAATTGTGGGCGCCGCATCCAATTGCGAAAGGCGGCGCGCCAGTCAGCCATTGGGGTTTTGCCGCCGACGCGCCAGCCATTGCTCTCGAAGTGGTCGAAGAAGGCACTGGCCTCTGCCTGGGCCTCGGCGCTGCCGGCGTGTAGCTCGGCGGCGTAGGCCTGTACTTCGGGCAGGGCCGGTTTAGGAAGTACCTTTTTCACAGACTTAGCTGACCGGGGCGCGGGCGGGGAGGTGGTAGCCCCCCTCTCTACTTCGGTAGAAGTAGTGAAACTGAAATTGAAAGCCTTTTCAATTGCTTGCTCTGGAGGGGGCATTTGCTTTTTGGTGGAAAGCTTTTGCTTGCTGGTAGAAAGCAACTGGTTAGTGGGTGGCGGGAATGGAGCGGCTGGCTGGTTTTCGGAAACCAATTGGTTTTGCGCAGCAAGCAATTGGTTGGCGGGCCGGCCACCCTTGCGGCCGTTGGCAGCCAGCCGCTCGCGCTTAAGGCTTTGCTTGATGGCCTCCTGCACCAAGCGCGGGTTGTAGCGCAAGGAATTGTCAGTGGAAGAGAGGGGAAACTTGCTGAGCAGCAGCTCGCGGCTATCAGCCCACTGGGCGGTGGTGAGGCGGGCAATGCGGCGGAGGCGGTTCTCATCGTTGGGCAGGTAGCCGGGGCGGTCGGACTGCCAGGAATTGAACAGCAGCAGACAATAGGCCCCCACCTCATGGGCCTCCATGAGCTGCACATCGGGAGAACTGAGAAAGTCGCCCGTGTAGAAGAGAAACGCGGGGGCCTTCATGCTACTGCGCGGAAGGAAGTTGAGTGGCAGGCTGCTCAAATAGATCGAGCTGACGGTACTCGGTGCATTTGCCGCGCAGCGCGGCTTCTACTTCCACTAATGCTTCTTCCAGGGCACTTTCCAATAGGCCGGCGTAGGCATAGGGTGGCTGCTCGTCGTTAAAGGCTACATAGGGGCTGGTGAGGTTGAGCACCTTACCGCCGATTAGGCCGCGCTGACCGATGAGCGTAACGCCACCCCCACCGTTGCCAACGCTGAAGCCCGTGACCGTGAAGGGCTCGAAGTGCAGAGGAAGCAGTTCGGCTACGTCCTCAGGCCAGTAGTCGGAAGTTTCCGTGAGTTGCTCAGTGAGTAGACAGAGGTGAGGCACGAGCTGGGCCAGTCGGTGCAGCAGATCAGGGTGTACCAACTCCTGGCAAGTGAGCATAAAGGCGCGTGGAGGCGCGTCGTCGGTGCGCTGCTCCGTGAACTCACAGGTTAGCTGCTGATTCTTGACCTTGGCCTTCTGGACGCGGATGATAGAATGCGTTGCCGGGGCGTCGGGCCCGACGATGGGAAGTAACTGAGACATAGTGAAGGGATGAGATTAACGGGCCGGCAGCACGTCGAGCGGCCGGCGGTTGTAGCGGGACAGGTAGCGGTCGAGCTCCGACAGGCGGAAGCCCCACTCCTTTTCATTGAGACGCAGGCCCGTCAGGCGCCCCGCCCGACGAGCGTTGCGGACACCTTCGGGCTTGAGGCGCATGTAGTGAGCGGCTTCGCGCACAGTTAGGATGCGGTCGGGCACGGGTGGCGGAGCCGGTGCCACTTTTGGAGCGGCTGCTTCGGTCTCTTTGAGACGCTGCACATCGGAGAGCAGCTGCCGCCACTCCTGTTCGGGGACTAGCAGGGCTACTTGCATGGCTAGGCAGGATTTTGAGCGTTAGCAGGTAGGCTTGACTGGCGGTTGGCCCGGGCTTCGAGGTCGGCGCGGCGCTTCAATTCGGCTTCCAATTCCTCGAAGAAGGCTTCGGCCACATCCATATTGAAGTAGCGGCCAGACACGACGTTGTACACCTGCTGCCGCGTAAAGGCCTTGCCCTTAGCCTCTAAATTGGCCGTGATGCGGGCAGTGTAGTTACTGCGCTTACCAAAAAGGTGGCGCTGTTCTGAAATTTTCTTTGCTACATGTTCCATTTTGTTTGCCGTTTAATTAACTTTGGTTCATTAGACAAACAAGTTTACCACAACAAGTTTGATCTACCAAATAAGTTTTAACAGTTACCTGAAGCAAAATGGAAGAACAAAAGCAAATTGGTGACCGTCTATCGGCCATTATTGAGCATTATGGGGACTCCATTTATGGTGCTGCAAAGAAACTTGGACATGACCGACCAACGAAGCTATACAACTTTATTGGACATAAGTTTAAGCCTGGCTTTGATACCTTGATCGAGGTAATGCAGACTTATCCAGAGATTAATCCAGGCTGGCTGCTACTCGGCGAGGGAGAAATGTTGAAGGCACCGCAGCCGGAGCCGGCCCAGACGACCACGAAACAGGCGGCAGAGCCGACAGCAAGTGCCCGTAAGCGTTCCTTGCATGCGCCAGCAGTTGTGACCCTGGACTTGGCTGGGGAAGAGGGAATTATGCTGGTGCCCACGCCGGCGCAAGCGGGTTATCAGCTTTCCCGGGATAAGCCTGCTGTGCTGAAAGAGATGGATCTGGAGTTGCTAGCGCTGCCGCAGTTCTCAGGCAAGTCGCACCGGGCATTTGAGGTAGAGGGCTCCAGTATGGAACCGACCTTGTGGACTAGTGACATTGTTATTGCCCGATGCGTGGATGACTGGCGTATGGTGAAGCCCCGCCATGTGTACGTAGTGGTAACCGAGGATTCCCTCATGGTGAAGCGCATCCCCCGCCCTATCCGAGACGAGGACCAGGAGGTGGAGTTGCTGTCGGACAATTCATACTTCACGCCGCACGCTATCCCCCGGGAAACCATCTGGGAAATCTGGGAAGTGCGGGGTATCCTGACAACGCGGGTACCCGCCAACCGGGAGGAAGCTTTTGAGCGAGTGGCGGGTCTGCTGGAAGTTATGGCCCGCGATTCGTCGGACGTGCGCGGCCGGCTGACCGAAATGATGGAACGCATCAGCAGCCGCTCAGGAGAGCAGTTGCGACTGATGTAAATGCCCCCTCTTTGGCAACGCAAAGGCATGTTGAGACCCTACGCGCCCTGCTACGCCACCTGTTTGACAACACATCAAATTTAATTGAATAGTACCCATAGATAATCAACCGGTTAGCGTCTCATGTTTGAGGCTAGATGCTACCCCGGCTCTGGGTACTAGAATACAATTCCAAGAAGCCTGAAAAGCTGCAAATCTGGTAACAGAAGCGGTTTTTCAGGCTTTTTGCATTCTAGTCCTTTCAGGATTAATTCCTATATGCGGCCGGATTTGCGCTACCAATACCACTACCAAAAATGAAGGTCACTTTCACCCTTCGCGAGGACAAAACGGACCGCGCTGGCTTGGCTCCCGTCTTCGTGTACGCTAGCTTTGACGGGCTGCGCCTGCAAACCACCACCAAAGAAAAATGCCGGCCCACCGATTGGAACAAGGACAAGCAGCAATTCCGCCGCTCTTTTCCCGGCTATCAGGATGCCAACGACTACTTGGAAAACCTGACGCTACGGCTTCATAGCCGCTACCGCGAACTACGTAGCGCGGGCACGGCCCCTACCGTAGCCTTGATGAAGGAAGCTGTACATCCGGTGGTGGAAGTAGCCGCACCCGCTGAACCTACTCTACTTGAGTTGATGGACGAGTTTCGGGAGGTGCTGCGCGGCCGGGGCTTTGCTTACAATACCCTGCGCCACTACACCACGGCGCGCAACTGGCTTCAGAAATTTGAGGCTCAGCGCGGCAAGAAGTCCTTTCATGTAGCCGACTATACGCTGGCTCAGCACGATGCCTTCATTCACTTTCTCCGCCTCACGCACGGCCTTGGCCCCAACGGTATCTTCTCTATCCTCAAAGACGTGAAGAAGTTTCTGCGGCACCTGCAGCAGGAACGTGGCATGGAGCTGGCGCTAGACCTAAGCCGTATGCAGGTGCGCTGGACAGAAGCTCCGAAACATTTCCTCTCGGCCGCCGACCTGACGGCATTGGCCACCACTCCCCTGCCTTCTACCCTGGTGCCCGTGCGAGATGTGTTTTTATTCTGCTGCTATACTGGCCTCCGCTACTCTGACGTGCAGCAGTTGCAAGGCGCCAACCTGTATGGCTGGAATGGGCACCGGGTGCTAAAGCTGGTGCAAACCAAGACCCGGCGCCCCGTAAGCATCTACCTTACTACCGCGGCGGAGGCTATCCTCGATAAATACGCCGATGGAGAGCGTCTGCGGCTGCTGCCGGTTTACGCAAATCAGGTAATGAACCGGGGCCTGAAGCGCCTCGGGCAGTTGGCGGGCCTTAATACACCGGTGGAGACCGTGGAAATGGTGCGCGGACAAGTAGTGAAACAGGCTGTACCGGCCTACGAGCTAGTGACGATGCATACGGCACGGCACACCTTCGCCACCCAAAGCCTGATGCGCGGAATGCCGGTGGAAGTGCTGCAAAAGGTGCTGGGCCACGCTAACATCAAAACCACGCTCATCTACGCCAAAGTCGTGGAGGATTTCCAGCATCACACCATGCAGCGCATCTGGGAAGGTGGTCAGGGAGTCAATTCAGTCAGCGCGGAGGCTCTAGATAGCCAGATTTGCGCCGTGGAGCCTTCGGCAGTGAGCATATCCTTCGACCTCTATTACGCGGCTCGCCAGTTTGGCGGGCCGTTTTTGTAGGTGGCGGATGAGGATGGGCAACAAGTCGGAGCGAATGACTACATCCAGTGAGCAGTAAGGCCAAGGGTGATCGAGGTTCAGAAAAGTGTAGCCAGCCTTGGTGGTGAATACACGGGCTACTACGGCGCGAACATGGACGTACTGACCGGATCGTTTGGTGGCCTCAACGGCTGTTATCGCTGGGGTTGGTGGTGCCGTCGAGCAGAGGACCAGAAGTAATGGAAGCAGACAGCGAAGCATTTTAAGCAAGATACGACGGTCAAGCTGCCGAAGCATATCATACATTTAACTGTAATAATATATATTTATCTGTAAAAAACGTACATATTTATGAGCATGAAGAAGCCTACTCTATTTGTGCTACTGATATTCACAACGCATTTGGCGCATAGTCAGGTGCGAGCCTCGGCACTGCCGAAGCTACTGTCTGCACCAAAGCCGGTAGCGGCGGCACGGCGCGGTGTGGGGCCGGAATATGGTTCGGTACGGCGGGTGCTAGACGGCGATACCTACGAGGTACTGCTTCCGGCCGGGCTGGTGCGGCTGCGTGGGGTAGACGCGCCAGAGCTGAGCCAGCCCTTCGGGCGGCAGGTGGCGGACTCGGTGGCGCGGCTGCTGCGGGGTCGGCTGCTGGAAGTGGACCGGAGTACGCCTGACCTGTACGGGCGTACCCTGGCGGGGCTGCGGGTGGGATTGGTAGTCGGAACAGGCCGACGCTGGCTGCGGGTGGACTCGCTGCTGGTAGTGCGAGGTTGGGCCTGGGCGGTTGAGCCGAGCCGAGCAACGCCACGCTGGGCGCTGCTTCAGCAGCTGGCCCAGGCCCGGCACCGGGGGCTGTGGAAATGCGGCAGTACCGCGCCGGTTCGGCCGGGAGTGTGGCGGAGCTTCAACAGACAAGAAAAACTGACCTATTGGGGTAGCTGCTCCTGGTAGGCCGGGCGCGCAAGCAGGCAGCAACATCTTTCTCTCACTTAATCTCTTTTTCAACATGGCACGGATTTACAGCCCATTGGGCAACATCAAAGGCAGCATTGGCAACCTTACCTTCTCGGGTGGGGCGGGCAATAATCAGCTGCGCACTAAAATTGCCAGCAACGCCAGCAACACGCCCGCCCAGCAGAACACCCGCTCGCGCTTCAAGCTGCTGGCCGACCTATTCAAGAAATTCGCGGGGGCGGCACAAACGGGCCTAAAGCGGCAGAACGGCCAGTCATCCTACAACCGCTTCGTGGCGCAGAACTTCATCAACACCTCGGCCGACGCGCAGAACGTGGCCATCATAAACTACTCGAAGCTGGTGCTGTCTGGCGGCTCAGTAGAGCCGTTGGCGAGCGTATCGGTGGCCCTGGACGCTGTGAGTGGCAAGGTGACGGTGAGCTTCGCCGACAACACGAACAACAATACGGCCCTGGGAACTGACCGGGTGAAGGCTTTAGTGGTGAACAAGCAGACGGGCCGAGTGGTGTCGCAGTCAGACGAGGGTGTGACTCGCGCTGATGGCGCGCTGGAGCTAGACGACGACGCGCTGACGGGCGTGCAGGCCGCCGACCTGATGACGCTGGCTTTCGCCTACCGCGCTGACGGCTCCGACGCCTCGTCAACCTCGGCTGCTCAGGTAGCCTAGTACGGGCGTAAAAAGTTGCCCCGGCCCGCTGAGGCTGGGGCGGCTTTTTTGTATTTGGGCAGGATGATGGAGCACCGGTGCTGCTGGGAGAATCTCAGGAGGAAGCTGGGAGGAAGTTGGGAGAAGCCCTTGCCCGCTTTTCGGCTCAATTGAATTGAATTTTTCAACGACAACCTTTTGACACATGTCTAAGAAGACGGAGTATCAGAAACAAGCCGACAAGCGCACAAAAGATGCGCTGCGGCTGCGGGCCCAGTTTGACGGGCGCATCCGCAAGGCGGCGCAACAGCTGATAATCGCAGCGGCCGGGGCACGGGATGCCCGTAACCGCGTGAATAGAATCAACCAACTGTACGGCGTGGACATCAGCACGGAAACGCTGTTGGCACACAGCGTGCGGACAAGCGAACTGACAGAGCAATTAGCCACGCTGCTGGGGGAAAGCTCCCCCGGCGAGGAGGTGCAGCTGTTCAACCCCACACCGGATGGTAACGGCGGGGCTATACTAGCATTGGAAGCCGTGTTCGGTGAGATAGCCGAAACGCCGCCGATTAAGGTTGTGCCTCCTAGGACGTTACAGATGATGGACAGGTAGCCAACTTCACTCCGAAAGAACCCCGGCCAGAGTGGCTTGTCCTTACTTAAAACAATGAAAGAGCGCCGGCCGGTAGGCTGGCGCTCTTTCATTATCGTGTTATTCGCCACATAGGTAAATGACCAGCTGCGCACCTTCCACGAGCAGACGCAAGGTGTGATGGCCGAGCCAGAGAGGTTGCCAGCCGGGCGAGCCGTCATCGGCCACGAGCTACTGACAGCTTACAAAAAGGGCTGACCGGCGGGTCAGCCCCTTCTCAGCGGGTCGGTTTCGCTTAGCACCTCATTATACTCGTTGTATTCAGTGAGCGTGACGCCACCGCGCGCGTCAATGGTTTTCACCACTAGGAGAATGACAAGAGGAAGAAGTTGACGGACTTATGCTCAGTGCGATTTCTCTAAGGGTTAAATTTCACCGAAAACCACAAAGTCAAAATCGTCGATATCTATGGCTGCGTCGATTTTAGGCAAGGTCACAACCTTTTTTAAAAGCAACTCATACCCTTTGTTTTCAGGAGTAGAACCTGTGTAATCTGATTCACAAAAGCCATTGATTACAACTCCATACAAACCGGCGTCGGCCGTAACAGCAGCTTGTGCGCCGCCTTGCTCACCGATGGCTAGCTCTTTGTAAAACTCTGGCTCCCAATCCATGATGGCGTAGATATCTGCCACAATTATCTTTCCTGAGCTGATGGTTAGAGGAAACGGGTTTGTCTGCAATTTTTTCCATTCCTCCTTGAAAACACTTTCGGATTGATCGTTAATGATGATCTGGTAATTAAGCGGCGGGATTGAATAAATGGGCAAGACAATCCCTTGCTGAATAGCTTCATCACCTATTTGAGGATTTTTCAGAAAGAAGTCAAATAAATCTCCTTCTTGAATTTGTTTTGCGTGCACAAAGTCATCTAAGACAAATGGATCGAAGACAACAATGCCAGCAGTTTCAAGTATTATCTCAAATTTTGAGATCATGTTCTCTAAATTCAAATGCATTAAAAAAGCAAGCAAACTGGGTTTGCTTGCTTTTCCGTTCAAGTTGCCACGGTACTGCGGTGGAAACTAATAGCAGGTTAATCATTGGCAGAAGCTGCCACTTTTAGTTTTTCAAAAAACTCGGTTAGGTTGCTTGCCACTAGGTATACATTTTGGTATTTAGCCGCTTCTGGCATTACCTCTCCTGTTTCTTCTTCATAGTCTTCGGCATCAAATTCCAGCTCGTGGTCCCACCAACATACGTTCTGGTAATGTGTCTTATCGAGTGCTAAGCATAGCTGATTACCTAATCCGTCATCCGCAAAAGGGAGAAAAGCATCAGGCATTCTTTCCCTAAACGTCCGTATTTTTTTCAGCAGGTCGGCCGAGGCATTTTTTCCTCCCTTTCCATACATAGTCGCCACGCCTGAGCCGTAAAAATTACCGCTCGGCATTCCAAGCTCTTCTGCGTGAACATATTCGGGTTCTTGTTTAATGGGTTCAAATTTCACAGAATTCGTGAAGATGAACGCTCCGTATGTTGTTAGAAGCCATCTGTAATCATCAGGCAACTGCCCGTTTACTTCCTGCTCAATGCTGCCAATCTCGGCTTCATCTAAAGGATTAAATTGGCCTTCTAGCGGCTCAATTCCGCCTAGACACTCAATTTCATTTTGAATTGCCATGTGAATTGCTTTTTATGTTGGACAACCGCCCCCGTTGGCTACTCTTAAATCGTTTGCTCCTCCAGTATGCCTTACTCCATCATGTAGTATCGTAGGCACAAGTTGAACCGAAATGCCTCCAGCATGGTGTGGCGTTAATCCTTCTTGTGATAGCCATGTTCTACCTGCCGTTTTATTTGCAAGCTTATATTCATCTGCAACGGCTTTGTGCATCAGTGGCATATCGGTTTCATGAACACCTGTCATGCCTTGCACTTCTAAATTCTTGACTGAAAATTCCGAAAAATCTGGGGAACCTTTCACAAAAGGTATTCTGGAACCATCGCTAATTCCAAGGTCAGCAGGATTATTAGGTATAAAATCTGAGTGACCTGGAGCACCACTCCAAGTCTCATTTTTCGGCAGTCTCCATCCTTTGGGTTTGGGTGTTCCTGGCTCCCAAGGCATCAAGCCCAACACATCCACCCAGGTATTGGGGTCGTGAACGTAGGAATAAGCTTTTAGCCCCCCTAACACGCCAATAGGGTCTTGACTCACATACTGCCCGGCTTCAGGGTCATAATACCGGAAACGGTTGTAATAGAGGCCCGTTTCTGTGTCTTCATACTGGCCTTGATAGCGAAACGGGCAGGCTACCGCTTCCCCTTCTTGCCACCGCACCTTGCCGTAGCTGTTTAACTCGGCGGCCCACACCTGCTGTCCCTGCCCGTCATGCATCTGCACGGGCGTACCCAAGTGGTCGGTCAAAATGCTGTGTCGCTCCTGCCCTTGCAGTTTTGCCACGGGGGCGAACATATTGGGCTCAAACAACCACGTTACTAAGTCTTCAATGGCAGCCGCGCCCGCCCTAACCGTCAGTTCTGTCCACTCGTGCAAGGGCTTATCGCCGTCCCACACCCAGCGCGTCACTCGGCCTTTGTAGGCCTTGCTCACTCGGCGTCCCAACGCATCATACGTGAACCGAACCGTACCACGCCCCCATCGGGCCGTACTACCTCTTGTAAGTAGCCCGCGCTGTTCCAGGCATAGTGCCACTCTTCGCCCGTGCGTAACGTCTTCTTACATAGATTGCCCGCCGTATCATAGTCGTAGCGCGTACCATGGGCCTCCAGCAATTGCCCAGCCGGGCCATAACGGCGGTCGGTGCGGTCTGGTGCACGGAACAGGTTACCCACCGCATCGGGCTGGCGCAACTCGCGGGTGCCGTCAGGGTAGGTCACAGCAGCCAGGTTGCCCACGGCGTCGTGCTCAAAACGGGTGAGCCCGTGCTGGCTGTCGTGAATAGAACTGAGCCGGTCGTTTTCCTGCCACCCGTAGGTGCGCACCCGCTCGGCCACGCGGGTATTGCGGGTGCGAACGCGCTGCTCCGTGGCCCGGCCCAGGGTGTCACGCTTCCAACGCATCTGTGCCCCGCCGCTGTATGTGCGCTGAATTTCCAGGCCCTGCGCGTCACGAGTGAAGAGCGCCTGCCACTGCCCGGCTTTGATCTGTTCCACTCGCCCGGCTGCGTCGCGCTTATAGTGAACCGCAGCGCCTAGTGAGGAGGTCATGCCTAGTCGGTAGCCCAACGGGTCATATTCACTCGTGATGGTGTGGGTGCTCTGCGTTTCCTGCTCCACCTGGCTTAGCACGTTGCGCTTGAACGCCACGGTGCTCGTGTCGTTGGTTGCTTCGAGCAGCGCCCCATCTGCACGGTAGCGGTACGTTTCCGTCGCTCCGTCATGATACAAGACTTCCGCCACGCGGCCCCGGCTATCGTAGCCATAGCGCGTGCGCTGGCCGGTGGGCAGCGTCAGTTCCTGCACCTGCCCGCCGATGTTGCGCCCATAGCGGCGCGTGAGTCCGTCGAAACCCACTTCCGTAATCACGTTGCCTACCCCATCAAGCTCAAAACGGTAAGCTAGGCCATGTTCATTAACGATGGCCCGCAGCTGTTCTTCCGTGTCGTGCAGAAACTCTACCGTCGTGCCTGCTTCTACGCGGCGTATTAATTGGCCCATGCCTCGGTAGGCGTACTGCACGTCGTGGTGGCGGTCCTGGGCGCGTACGATGTTATCGAAGGCATCATAGGTGAAGCGGCGCACGTTGCCATCGGGCTCGTGCACCGTCGTCACGCGGCCAAGCAAGTCGTACTCGCGCCACTGCACGTTGCCCCGCTCATCGGTGAGCTTGCGGGGACGGCCCCAGCCGTCAGGCAGCCAGCGACTGCTCGTGCCGGCGGGCAGGCGCAGCTCGCGCAGGTTGTAGGCGTCGTCGTAGACAAGTTCGGTACTGCGATGGGCCGCATCGGTCAGGCGCTGGAGTAGGCCGTTGGCATACACATAGGTATCTGTGTTGCCGAGTGGGTTGGTACGGGCCACCAGGTTGCCTGCCTCGTTGTAGGCCCACTGCCACTGCCCGCCCACGGCGTCGGTGGCCTGCATGCAACGGTCGTGCTCGTCGTACACAAATGCTAGCGTAGCGCCATCGGGCAGTTCCGTGAGGATGCGGTTGCCGCGCTCGTCGTAGCTGTAGCGGGTTTCGTGGCCGAGCGGGTCGGTTTCGCTTAGGCGCTCGTTGTATTCGTTGTAGTCGGTGAGTGTGACACCGCCACGGGCGTCAATGGTTTCCACGACCAGCCCGTTTTCGTTGCCTTGGTAGGTGGTAGCGTGGCCCAGCGAGTTGGTGACGACTGTGCGCTTGACCGCCACATCATACACCAGCCTGTGGTCGTAGATGCCCTCGTCGCCCCAGGTGTGGACGCAGCGCGCCTCGGGGCCGGTGCCCTCGTACTCGAAGTAGAAGTTGAGACCATTCTTAAATGTCTCCTGCACCAGCAGCCCTTGTGCGTACTGATAGGTGGCGGCCTGGCCTAGCGCATCCTGGCACCGCACAAGCTGGCCTTGCCGGTCGTAGGCGTAGGCTACCAGTACTACGGTTTGCTTGGGCTCAGTGGGGTGTGGGGCCGTGATGGCGCGTACCCGTCCCTGCTCGTCGTAGCTGACCTGCAGCGAACGCCGGGCGCTGTCAGTGATGCCGTTCAGGTACCCCTGCTCGTTGTAGTGGAAGGTGAGGGCAAAGCCGTTGGCGTTCTCCACGGCACTGAGGGGCGAGACGCCATCGCCGCGGTTCACGCCGAAGCGGTAGGTGAGGTCGGCGCCGTGGTCGAGCACGGCGTAGCCGCGCGAGTCGTGCAGTAGCGTGAGCTTTTCGAGCCGGTCGTAGGTGCGCTGGCCGAGTGGCACCCACTCGAAGGCCACGCCCCGGCCATCGGCGGTGCGGAAGGCCACCGCGCCCTGTTCGGCATCCACGCACAAAGCCATGTCGTAAGCGTGGTGCCAGCCGTGGCCGAGCGGGCCCTGGTGAATAGAAGTAGAGTTCCAGAGCCGCTCCCACCGGAGCGGAATGGGCCCGGGCAGTTCGAAATCGACGGTTTCGGTGTAGAGGTAGCCGCTGATGACATCGACGGGGTGCCCCGTGAACGAGCACAGCCGCTTGTTGGCCAGGGCTTTCGCTCGCTCCGAGAGGTTGAGCTTGTTCATGGCCCGCTGGGCGGCCTGGCCGAGCTTCTTGATTATTTTGCCGCCGAGCTTCTTCATGATGTACTCTTCGGCCGCTTCGAGCAGCACCTCCCCGGCAATGGAGAGGCCGGTTTGCAGGCTCGGGTCGCGGGCGACGCGCGTAACGCCCTTGACCACGGCCGCGCTGGTAGCCAGCACCGTGCTGGTGGTCATGAGGTAGCCCGCGCCCGTCATCATGGCGGCTCCTAGCGGCGCGCCCACGCCGGTAGCGCAGAGGATGGCCCCGCCAATACCCAATGCAATAGCGCCATAAAACGCCCAGGTAGAGGCTTCGTTCGCCATGTCAGCGGCTTCGTCCACCTGGTCGAGCTTCTGATCGAGGGCCACGGCGGCATCGGCATCGGCGCGGGTGAAGTTGATGGAGATCTGCCCGCCCGCCCCACACTGGCACTTGCTCGTGTGCAGCAGGGGCCGGCCACCGAGTACGGTCAGGCCCGAGTCCATGACCCGAGTCCACTCAATAGGCGCTGGCACGCAGGGGGTGCGCGTGACCTGGCACACGCCAAAGGGCTTGATGTTGACGAGCGGGACCTTGTCGAACTCGGTGGCGTAGGGCTCTTCGTAGAGCTGCGCCGGCTTGGGCAGTACGGTAAACATGGTCGGCATCATGCCTTTATCGCACGTGAGCCACACGCCGCTCATGATGTATTTATCACCCGTCGCCATCGTAATGCCTTGAAGAATAAGAATAGAAAGGAAAGCTCTGCAAGAAACTAAAAAGCGGCCACTCCTCCTAGGTCGTTCAGACAGGCGACTTAGGAGGAGTGGCCAACTACCTACTAGGTGTATAGTCCCAAGGAGAGATGGTGTATTTTCCGGGCCGGACTTTCGCACTCAGTTATGGGCCAAGTACTCCACAGCAGCGCCCGCTTGAGCGGCGGCAGTACGGCGCGCTATCCAACACAGCCCGGAAA